>CAZQTM010000392.1:0-1802 GCA_964595855.1 uncultured Lachnospiraceae bacterium
CTGTTGTTATGTTTCCAGCTCGGTCCTTTACTGAAACAGTATAAGACCCATTCTCACTTACCCTTAAAGTCTTAGCGCTGCCAAAGGTTATACCTCCATCCCATGAGTATCCATTATCTGCAATTCCAGACTGGGAATCACTTGCCAAAGCCTGTAACACAAGAACATCACTCTTTCCCTCTGAATCTTGTAAAAGGTTTAATCTTACCGTAGGGCATATTTTATCAATGTTTGTAATTTCTATGCTATAATAATTCTTGTTTCCATGCTTATCCTTCACAACAACATGAATCTCTCCATTCTCGTTCATATCCATTTCATTATCAGATGTCCATGATTCGCCGCTATCAAAAGAAAAACATTCTGTACTTAGTCCTATACCCTCTTCTCCATTTTCCTGCAAATCCTCTGCAAAAAAGAATGCCTTTACACTCTTATTTGTCCAATAACCCGGATACAACATGTGCCAGACTTTGGGAGGTGTAGCGTCAATATTTGTAATGGTTACATCCAAAAAAGTAACATTTTCTAATCTGTCCCGCACTGCAATTGCAATCGTTCCATTTTTCTGTACTTCTAATGTACTGTTAACAGTCCATGTTTTACCCCCATCATATGAATAAGGAAATTCATGAAGACCTGAACCATCCCGTCCATCTTCCATAATATCTTTCGCTGTAATGGATAATGTGGTTTTTGCTATATTTTTTGTATGATCATAATCGACCTCAGTTAATGGGCCCAGGCAATCAATATTACTTATTTCAAAAGTAATCTCTGATGTATTACCCAGTTTATCCCTTACCATGACCGTATATGTTCCATTATCCTTATATAGAAATGTATTATCACTTGTCCATGAATCTCCATTATCATAGGAATACGGAAACTCATGCAGACCGCACCCATCTGTTCCATCAGGCTGTAAATCTACAACCTCTAAAACCTCAAAGTTCACACCCTTATTAGTCCAATCCTCTGGTAATAAACTATATCCTTTTATAACTGGAGCCCATTTATCAATATTTCTTATATCCATTGAAATAGCCGCACTTTGTGTGTTGGCATTCTCATCTGCACAAAGCTGTATCGAATAAATACCATTCTCAGATACAGAAAATGTACTTTGCTCTGTCTGATTCCCATTATACAAAAATGGGCTTTCATTCACTTTCATGGAGAAATTTTCATAAGACGCAGTAAGCGTTAACGATGTGGTCCACTCTTCTTCACTTTTGGTTAAAGATACCGTACCAACTATATCATTTGTACTCTTTCCGCAATTCAGATCGTAGTATGAATATGACTCTTCTTCCGTTGTTGAGTGCCAGCATTTTCTTCCACTCTCATCACCATGATAACCTGCACCACATCTGTCGCACTGTGAAGAGTCAGTTTCGGGCCAATACACCATTGAGCCGCCACATTCAACCTCAACTGTTCTTGTGCCAGTGCAATGTTTTCCATAGCAGCCACCGCCATTGCTGCTTCCTGTATGTTTGTGATAAATCGTTTTTTTAATTGTAAAGGGCGTTTTGGCTGTATCACTGTTTATTACATCCTCCATTGAAGAAGCATAAATTGGAATAATAAAAAGAACTGACAGAAGACATGAAAAAAATATAATAAGAATCGTTCTTTGAGTTAGATTTTTTATATTATTACTAAAAATAAACATAGTTACCCCCTGTGTATTATCTCAAAATCACATTCGGGTAATATTAATATTGTATATCATATGATACATTTTGTATATGGATATTATATACATATAATTGATATAATTTTTATGGCCTTGTACT
>CAZQTM010000393.1:0-1787 GCA_964595855.1 uncultured Lachnospiraceae bacterium
AAATTGGAGAAATGATGAAATTAAATGAAGAAATTACTCAAGAATTTTTTGATATTTTAAAAGGACAATACATACGACCTGTTTTTCAACCTATTGTTTCCCTAAAAAATGGTGACATTCTTGCTTATGAAGCCTTAAGTCGTATTGATATACCGGATTCTTCCTTGCAAATAAGTCAGCTTTTTGATATTGCAGACAATTTGGAACAATCATGGAATCTTGAAAAGATTTGTCGTGCAAAGGCGTTACAACAAGCAGCTAAGAAACCAAGTAATGTGAAGATCTTTCTAAATGTAGATGCTAACGTAATTACAGATAATGAATTTGTTTGCGGATTTACTAAAAATTATTTGCAGGAATATGGACTAAAGACAGAAGATATCGTTTTTGAACTGACTGAAAGAACTTGCGTGGAAAATTCAGAACTTTTTAAAAAAATTGTTAACCATTACAAATTGCAGGGATTTGAAATTGCAATCGATGATGCCGGTTCCGGCTATTCTAACCTCAATAGAATTACATGTGTAGAACCTCGTTACATTAAGTTAGATATGGATCTCATTAGAAATATCGACCAAAACAAAACAAAGCGCTCTATTGTAGGTATTATGTCCACATTTTCCAAAGAATCCGGATATGTTTTAATTGCAGAAGGAATTGAAACAAAAGAAGAGTTGTCCGTACTGTTAGAGCTTGGAGTCCCCTATGGACAGGGTTATCTTTTTCAGAGGCCAACAGATTACTTTCCCACCTTACCTGATGGTATTAAAGAACTGTTATTAGAATTACAGCGAAAAGTAAATCGAATGGCATATATTCCATCCTTTTTTGGTACCATAGAAACAATCTGCACACCTGGTACAATTATAGATACAGACAGTAAAGCCATTGAGGCCTTTCATCTGTTTCAGAAAAATGATGAGCTGCTGGAAATATGTGTTGTAGATTCTAATGGAAATTTTTATGGTATTCTTACAAGAAATGAAATACTAATGGATTTTGGCGGCCTGTACGGATATAATCTGAACCAGAAGAAGACATCTGTTGAAACAATGAAAGATAATGCACTTGTAGTACAATCCGATTTTCTTATAGAAAATGTGTCTAAAATGGCAATGGATAGAGTTCCAAGCGAAATTTATGATGCAGTAGTTGTTTTAAAGGAAGATAAATACCTCGGTGTGGTCACCATAAAAAAACTTCTTTCCACTGCAATCACTATTCAAGTTAAACGTGCAACGCAAGCAAATCCTCTTACTTCACTCCCCGGCAATATTACTATTGAAGAAAAGATAAACAGCTTAATTCACTCTACTGATTCATTTGCAATCATGTACCTTGATTTAGATAATTTTAAGGCTTACAACGATGCTTATGGTTTTAATAATGGAGACAGAATGATTAAAGCTCTATCTGAATCTATGAAAGTTGCATGTGAAAACCGTGCTTTTCTAGGTCATATAGGTGGTGACGACTTTGTAGTGATTACCAAAAATCTTTGTGCAAAAGAAATGGCTGAAAGAATCATAGAAAATTTCCAATCCCACTTAAAAGAATTATATACAAAAAAGGATTGGGAAAGAGGTGTCATAATTTCTAAAAATCGCAATGGATTAACTGAAGAATATCCAATTGCCTCTCTTTCCATTGCCATTGTAACAAACTGGAAGAAACCGTATGATTCCCTAGATAAGCTTTCTGAAAAAATAGTTGCCACAAAGAAAAAGGCAAAGAAATGTAAGGGGAATTCAATTATTTTACTTGAGTAAATTATTTCATAAAAAAAC
>CAZQTM010000394.1:0-742 GCA_964595855.1 uncultured Lachnospiraceae bacterium
GACGGTAATGTTTACACATAACCGTTCTACAGTTGATGGCTCAGATATTCCGCAGGCAGAATCATTAACTATTGGAGCTGATGTTTTCTATAAAGATAAGAACCTTGAAGATATATATTTAAGACATTATGAATATGAATCTGATGGAACAATAAAAGAAGTTTATGACCCAAAGATAACATCAATTGGAACATCAGAAAGAAATGGAAAAACAGTAGGTGCATTCTATACAGAAAGAGAATCAGGCACTACTATTCATGGTGCAATGTATGACAGATTCAGTGAAAATAAGGATGCATATTATCCATTTTTATATTGTATGGATGAAAGCTTAGGAAAATGCAACAATAAAAATGATGGATATGTATTGTATGTTACTGATGGACCAGAACTATTATCTGCTCAGTTTAAGAAAGGTATGAATGGTGAAGCCGGCGCTTCATTGCTTAGCTATCCGACAAAAAATACATATGTAAAAACAGGTATTGAGGTTGATCTTACAACAGGGGAACCTAAATTATTAGATGGAAAATATGTTTTTACAGAATGTACTCTTGAAGATATGGTACAACATTTATCTACAAGTTCACCGGATTATAATTTTGATGTAAGGGATGCCTTTGAGACAATATATGTTCCAAAAGGAATTACTACTATAGAGGATTTAAGGCCTATAAACTATAATTCTGAATTTGTTAGTTACTTTCAGAATTTAAAGCCTATATACAATACTTTAGGGGAG
>CAZQTM010000394.1:752-1761 GCA_964595855.1 uncultured Lachnospiraceae bacterium
AGACAATATATGTTCCAAAAGGAATTACTACTATTGAAGATTTAAGAACTATAAATTACTCTCCTGAAAATGATATTGTTGATTATTTCCAGAATTTAAAGCCTATATACAATACTTCAGGGGAGGAAATATCAAGCACAAAGACCATCGTAATTGCAGATGTTAAGGAACTTCCGGATAGAGCGTTTTCAAGTGAACTTAATTCAAGTGATCCATCTCAAACTACATTAAATGACATTGTTCCGTCATCATTAAGATATGTTGTATTTGAAAATGACTTGTATGATATTGGTGAAAAGCCATTCCTTAATTCTAAAAATCTTACAAACGTGTTATTTAGTAATTCGGAAAATCCTGCTACTGATAGTGAGGGAATAAAAGCCGGAAATAAATCTTATTCTACTGATGGCAATGGAATGATTTACTGCACAGAATATGATTCAAGGTACTCGCCAGAACATGAAGACAGAACTCTTGTATGTTACCTTCCGGGATACACGGCAACTTCAGCTATTCCTGAATCAGATATTACAAGGATTGAAGATAGTTGCTTTGAAAACTGTGATCAGGTATTTGCAATTGATTTAACTGCATGCGAAAAGTTAAGGGAAGAAACATCGGTTGATGCATCAGGAAAGGTAACTATTCATTCTCCTGTTATATCTGAGAACTTTGCGTATGATGCGGATAGTCTTGGTACAGTATTATTACCTGAAACTGTAACATCAATTGGTAAGTGGGCATTTTCTCCGGAAGAAAATCATAAAGGCTCGTGTCTTGAAGATGTAATTAATGTAACAATTCCTTGTTACGATACACTTATTGATGAAGAAGCATTCCAGTATAATACTATGGCAACACTTAGGGGTTATCCTGGTTCTGCAGCACAAAGGCATGCAAATGATGTACATCCGACACATCCTAAGTCTAATCATTATAATATTAAGTTTGATGCTATTTCAGAGTTGTTTAATGTTACATTCCTTGATCAGACAGGACAGATTATTGG
>CAZQTM010000395.1:0-1751 GCA_964595855.1 uncultured Lachnospiraceae bacterium
GTACAATGTCCTGTGTAAAAAATCGTATTGTATTGTACGAGTTCTTTTGCAGTCTGTCTAATTATTTCCATCTCTTCTGCAGTATAATCCGTTTTCTTCGTCATATGAAAACCACTGATAACAATATCCGGCGAGCCACCATAAATCTCCTTATATCTGTCAAGAATATTAAGAATGCCATTATGTGCACATCCGGATATTAATATTTCTTTCTTATCATGTATTACGATACATTGCTCATGTGAAAAACTATCCTGTATATTTTGTTTTCCTTCTTTTACGGATAAGGACATATTGCTCTTAGGCCAGTATTTTCTTCCTGTAATATTAGTAAAAATGGATATTTCCTCGTCTATCTCACATCCACCACCAAGCAACCTGACATTCGAAAGCTCTGCAATCTCCTTATCAATTCCAATATACTTTTCACCATGGTAATAATCTAATAGTGCAGACTTCTGCATATAAATTATAGCCTCTGGGTTTATTTTGTAAAATGGAAGAATGCCTCCGGAATGGTCATAATGACCATGACTTAAAATTACAGTATCAACTTTTGAAAGATCAATTTCAAGTTTTTCTGCATTCGTTAAGGTTTTATTACTGGCGCCTGTGTCAACAAGAAGTCTGTGTTTTTTTGTTTCAACATAGATACTAAGGCCATGTTCAAATTCACACGTAACATTACCGCAGGTATCCTCCATTAATATGGTGATTTTCAATTTGCTTATCCCCCAACTATTATTTAGCCTACCTTTCTAGTGATCCCCACAGTGATGTCCATGGTCGCCACAATTATGCTCATGGTCACCACAGTCATGCTCTCCTTCATGATGTGAACACATGGTATCCGGATCATATGACAGTTGACCAACAATTAATGCATTTACTGCGTCATCTGCATTTCCTGTAACACCTGGATATAATTCAATCCCCATTTCAGTCAGTGCATTTCTTGCACCACCACCAATACCACCACAGATTAGGACGTTCACTGAGAAATCACTTAAAAAATCTGCTAATGCTTCATGTCCCTGTCCATTTGTGTCAACCACTTCTGATTTCAAAACTTTTCCACCATCCACTTCATATATCTTAAAATATTCACTGTGTCCAAAATGCTGGAACACCTGTCCGTCTTCATAGGTTACTGCTATTACCATCTTCATTTTCCTCCATTCTTCACTCATCTTTCCTAAACATTGGTTTCCAGATTGCATTCTTTGTCTGCAACAAGTCAGATTACCATGGCAAAATTCATAATTTCCTCCTTCAATACGGAGTTCTTTACCATTAACAAGACTATCTGCAACCTTTTTTCTTGCATTTGCATAAATGCCTGTAATGCTGGTTCTCACCAGATTCATTTGTTCTGCACATTCTTCTTGTGTCATGCCTTCATAATCGATCAATCGGATACATTCATATTCGTCTATTCCCAAAGTAACAATTTCTATAAATTGGTGTTCCAACTGTGGCATAAAACGATTACACAATGGTTTTTCACATACACGCCGTTTTTTTGCTGGTCTTGCCATGAATGCACCTCCTTATTATTATGTATCTTATTATACTTTATTATTGACATATGTCAATTATGTTTTAATTTACAAAATAATTACCTATTTTTAACATGGAATTGATAGTTCGTCAGATCATTATTCTCTAAACTATGAAATGTATAGAATAATATTACAAATTGGAGAAATGATGAAATTAAATGAAGAAATTACTCAAGAATTTTTTGATAT
>CAZQTM010000396.1:0-1744 GCA_964595855.1 uncultured Lachnospiraceae bacterium
AAAATTATTGCAAAGAACATAACGTAAAGCATATTAACTATTTCTACCATGAGGAATTAGTAAAGGAAAAACTTAGACGACAGGGGAAAATGTAAGGTATAGAACGTACGCTATTGAACAAGTTACTAGGAGTGAAAATACAACAATGAATTTAGAAGATTTTTTTAGAAAGCATGAAATATCAGATGAATTATGTTTAAAAATTAGTCCTATGTTTAAAATTGTGTATTGTAAAACTAACAACATTATCCTAAATATGGGTGAAAACACACAGGTTATCAACTTGATTTTAGAGGGCATTGTTCGTGGCTACTATTTGGATAAAGAAGGTAATGATGTTACCAAATGTTTTTCAAAAGAGGGCGACTGGTGTTGCTATTATAACTTTCTTCAGAGTGGACCATCTTCATTTAATATAGAAGCTTTAGAAGATTGTACGTTAGCACAAATTGATGTATTTCAATTAAAAAATATGATAGAGAAAAATCCATCGCTACAGAGTATATATACAAATTTGACGCAAGATGCTTTCATACAGGTGGAGGAAAGAGGTGCTTCCTTTCAAAAGATGAATGCAAAAGAGAGATATCTTTTCTTCATGCAAGAATATCCTGATATCATGAAAAGAGTTAAACAAGAGTATATATCGTCATATCTTGGAATCACGCCAAGTTCATTAAGTAGAATCAAAAGGAGTTTGTAATTACCAAATGGCAATTACAACTCCTTTTTTTGTAAGTATAATTAGCACAAAAAAAGAAAAAGAGGTATTTAAAGTGAATGAGAGAGTGGTTCTTATAACAGGTTGTTCTTCTGGTGTTGGAAGAAGTTTGTGTAATGAGTTAATGGAAAAGGGATATCGAGTCGTAGCATCTGCCAGAAAACTTAAGTCCATTGAAGATTTACAGGTGGATATGAGTGTAGAATTGGATGTTACTGATAATAAATCCATTGCATATGCAATAAATATGATTGTTGAAAAGTTTGGTCATATTGATATCCTTGTAAATAATGCAGGATATTCTGTCAGATCCGCCATTGAAGAAATGAATATGGACGAAACTAAAAATATGTTCGATGTTAATGTCTATGGTGTTCTTCGCATGATTCAGGCGGTTGTCCCATATATGAGAGAACAACATTCAGGGAAAATAATGAATATAGGATCTATATCAGGCAAACTTACGGGGTTAATTAATGGTGGATATTGTGCCTCCAAACATGCAGTAGAAGCAATTACAGAGGCAGCAAGATATGAGCTTCGTGAATATGGAATTCAGGTAACAGTAGTTGAGCCAGGTGCTATGGAAACAGAGTTTTTTCATAAACTTTCAATTAATTCTGATAAACGCATGAATAATGAAATTTCACCATATTTTCACCTTTATCAAAGAGATTTGAAATATAGAAAGAATCAAAATAGGGCGAATGTAGAAGAATCAGTAAAGCAAATAAGTAAAATTATTAATAAGAAGAAATGGAAAGTCCGTTATACTATTTCACTTTCCTTTATCTATTCACTTCTGATACGACTACCGGATAATTTAAAAGAAAACTTGATTTTAAAATTCAATTAGATGAATTAAATATTAAATAATGGTAATACTACTTGACAAATAGTCTTCACATATATAATGTAGTAATGAAAACCATGTGATGAGCTATGTAAAACGTCATCATGAAATGAGGTAGTGGTTATGAAGAAGGAATTAGTATCTAAGATTATACGTATTATAACAGTTCC
>CAZQTM010000397.1:0-1723 GCA_964595855.1 uncultured Lachnospiraceae bacterium
TAGTCTGGCTCCTGATCTTTCTTAATATAGAATAATACTCCACAATATCAATCATTCCAGTTAGATTTTGAGATCATCTTACATTATCCCTAATCTATACATAAAAAGCCCCATCCGACTATTTTCATAACCCAATGAAGCTTCTTTTTCTATATCTTCCGTTTAGGAATAAACTCAATCTTAAGTGCCATATCCATTCCATCAGCCAATCTTTTTAATAGGTTAATAGATGGATTTCTAATTCCATTTTCCAACTTACTGATATCCGCCTGATTAATTTCACTGCGTTCTGCTAACTGCTTCTGTGTAAGATTTTGAGATACCCTTGCATCGACAATTGCTCGAATCACGTCAAACTCAGGTGTTTTTTTGTCTTTTTGATAAATCCATTTGTGAATATGATCTTTCCATCGTAATAAAAGAAAAATAGAACGGGAATTCAGTTTTTCTTTTGACCAATTTGGATTCCGCTTTACATCCAGCTTAATAATATAATTCTTCAATTCTCTTAAGTCCTAATGTAAATTTTCCCATATCTCTTGAGTAATACAGTGTCAGTTATTCTATTTTGTGTTAATTATACCATAATTTATCCCTCTATGAACACACAAAAAATGAAAGAGCCTCCTTTCAACCTATTTCGCATAGTCGCCTTCCCTCGACTCTCTACGAACACCTACTTTGATCTGTCCTAAATACTCAATTTCGGATCCGATTTATTTAGATATTACGTTTTCTGGTTTTATTAATGCTCAGTGTTGATGTGTATTAATTTCTAATCACTAATAATTTGATACTTTCCTTTATGTATATACGTTTCTTCAATTTTCTCTTTCTTGAATTTTTTCTCGTTCTGGTATTTTGTGATGTGCAAATCTGACTCTCTGGAAATATTGGTATATCCTTTCATATTATGGAAAAACAGTATGTTTTTTACGTTTTAGGGCACTTTTTAATATGTCTTATTTTCAACTTTGGATTGTAATCAAGTTTATAAACATACTCAACTCTTTATTCTCCTTCAAATTTAGAATGAAAACGTCTTCACTTTACAAATTGTAAACCATTTAAAGATAATTCATTCAAATCCTCTACTTCTTTCCAATATTCATTGTCGCCGCATGCATAGTACCAGGATCTATTATCACATATCCTTCTGACAATCATTCCGTCTTTTGTATGATTCCATAACCATGATTTGCTTTCTCATATAGACATAGCAGAATGTAAAAATAGCTTTCGATTAATAACTCATTTTTCAATATCTTCTATACTTCCACTGAGATTTTTTTCTTTTCTCCAGTTAATTTATAAATTATAAAAAACAGTAGCAATGGAAAAACTGGCAAAACAATCCATAATGCATCCATATCTAGAAATCTATCCGGTAATAAACTTAATAAATAAGGTAAAAAATTATTTATCATATGCATATAGATACAAGGAATGATAGATCGATATTTGTATGCAACGTATCCTGTTGCTATACCTAATAAAATAACATAGATTCCCTGTACAATATTAAAATGAAAAATTCCAAACAGACATGCTTGAATACCAATCGCAACAGCCACCGGAAAAACCTTTTCAAGCTTTCTGAAAATAAATCCACGCATAATGCATTCTTCGCCTATTGGTGCAAGAACTACTACAAATAGAATTGTTACTACTTCGTTTCCTCCAGTTATCAGGCTCAACATATTCTCAAAATCTTCTACTGCCT
>CAZQTM010000398.1:0-1718 GCA_964595855.1 uncultured Lachnospiraceae bacterium
AATTCATTAGCATCAAAGGGAAAGAGGTAATTTTATGATGGATTATGAAAATACTAATGGTCAGAATGAAAACAAGACAAATACTTCGAATGGATTGTATTCAGGGCAACATTATTCGTACTCGGATAACAGGTATCCAAATGATTATTCACAGAATTATACAAGTCGTATGACGACAAATACTTCGACAGGTACAACGGGGCCGGACAGAAGCTACATTCCGCAGGGGCCGGATAATGGTAAAAAGAAAAAAGGTGGTTCATTTATAAAGAAATCCATTGCAATAATTGCACTTGGAATTTTCTTTGGAATAAGTGCCGGTGTTGCTTTTTATGCAGTCAATGTTGCAACAGGTATGTCAGATAAATCCGTGCAGACATCTAGTACTACAAGTGATGCACAAAGTAAGGCAAATTCAAACAACGGTCAGGCTACTATAAAAACAAACAATTCACAGATAGATACTACAAATACTGGTACCATCACGACTGTAGTCACAGACGTTACCCAGGTTGTAGGTGAGGTAATGCCAAGTGTTGTTTCCATAACTAATACTTATACAGCCACACAGAATTTTTTAGGGCAGGACTTTTCAAGTGAAGGAGAGGCTAGTGGATCCGGTATCATTGTAAATAAAAATGACTCTGAGTTATTGGTTGTAACAAATAATCATGTGGTTGAAGGTGCAGATTCCTTAAAAGTTCAGTTTATTGATGGAGAAGTAGCAGATGCCCAAATTAAGGGTACGGATTCCAATATGGATCTTGCCGTAATAGCTATAAAACTGGATGACTTAAAGGATTCTACAAAAGATGCTATTTCCATAGCAAAGATGGGAGATTCTTCGGCACTTAAAGTAGGTGAACCTGCAATTGCAATTGGTAATGCTCTTGGATACGGTCAGTCTGTTACAACAGGTGTAATCAGTGCACTTGATCGACAGATAGAAATGTCAGAGGATGGTTCTACAACAGGAAAATTAATACAGACAGATGCAGCAATTAATCCCGGTAACTCAGGCGGAGCTTTACTGAATGTAAAAGGCGAGGTTATCGGTATCAATTCCAATAAAATTGGCGGTTCTACGATTGAAGGTATGGGATATGCCATTCCAATTTCTTCAGCTGAACCAATCATAGAAGAACTGATGACAAAACAGACCAAGAATAAAGTAGATACAGATAAGAAGGGCTTCCTTGGTATTTCGGGTATTAACGTAACAAGCGATGTTGCCCAGATGTATGGAATGCCACAAGGGGTCTATATTGCACAGACTTATGAAAATACAGCAGCAGCCAATGCCGGTTTGTTAAAAGGCGATATTATAACAGGATTTGACGGAAGTACAGTCGGAAGTATGGAAGATTTACAGGGGTACCTGGAATATTACGAGGTTGGTGAAATTGTAAAAGTTACCATTCAGAGAGCTGATAATGGTGGATATAAGGAGCAGCAGGTTTCAGTTGTTTTAGGATCACAGTCCAGTATGCCACAGGATAAAAATAACTAGGAATATATTAAGAAATCCTGACTAAAATAGTAATAGGTTCCGGTTAAAATGTTCACAAATTGTGGACATTCTGAACCGGAACTTTTACTATTCTTATTTATATATTTTTAATATCCTTTCCAGAATGTTAATGATGGAATACTTGTACATTGCACTTTTGTAAGATATAATGGAGAACATGTAATGAAGGGATATAGTGATAGGAAAG
>CAZQTM010000399.1:0-1697 GCA_964595855.1 uncultured Lachnospiraceae bacterium
TCAAAAGCCGTATAAACACTGGCTTTATTTATCCAGACTCTTCATCGTCGGGAAATGAATTTGGCTTAGTATCATGTAGTCTATATTAGTCTACCAAGCCTTGTTTCCTTGACATCTCCCTCTTGTTCTCTGATAATACAGTCTACCAAAGTCTAAGAATTTAATGTCAATTTGATGTAAAACACCTTTTTTGATGTCAGTATATATATTTAAAAGATATCCTCTATCAAGGACTCTTTCCTAAAAAATATCACTATTTTTTTCTAACGCTTTCATTGCTTCATGTTTCTTCAATTCTGTTGCTTCTGCATAAATGTCCATTGTTGTCTCAATGTTGGCATGACCCATAATATTCTGGATTACCTTGAGATTTGTTTCATTTTCACAAAAGCGTGTACAAAATGTATGCCTTATATGATGACATGAAAAGTGTGGAATCATTATCGGCTTTCTACGTTGCTTCTTTGCACTAATAATCTCTTCTGCATTGTAGGCTTCGTAAATTCTTCTTATTGCACGATTGATTACACTTGGATTCAAAAGCTTTCCTTCTCTGCTACAAAAGATGAAACCACTCATTCCTTCAACTACTTGAGTATTAAATCCAGTTTCCTTTTGCGCTTCATACTCATCTTTAAATGCTTTATCAACTGCTTCAAGCATTGGAATATGTCGAACTCCTGCTTCTGTTTTAGGGGTAGATATATGAAATTCGCTCTTATGCGTTTCTTCCATAAACATATAGATTGTCGCATGATTTATGCTAATAAAACGATTCTCGTAATCTACGTCTTCCCATCGAAGTCCAATAATTTCTCCGATTCGACATCCGGTTCCAAATAACACTGTCAGTAGTGGCAACCAATGGGAATATATTGGGCTTTTAGAAACATAATTGAGAAATGCTCGCTGCTGTTCTAACGTCAACGCATGACGTATCCCTTTATTCTTACCACAATTCTTTTTTATCTCTGCCATAACTCCATTAGAAGGATTATTTCTGATAATACCATCTCTTACCGCCATCTCAAATGTTGGATGCAAAACTGTGTGAATCGTATCTAATGTGTTCGTTTTTAATCCACCTTCATTGATTAAAGAATAATAAAAGAATTTTACATCTGAGTACTTAATATCTGTAATGACTTTTTTGCCAAAGGTATCTCTAACACAATGGTCATACATATATTTGTAATTTGTTCTAGTATTTTGCTTCAAATCAAATTTTGTGGCAATGTATCGGTCAAACACATAATTTAATGTTGTTTTACCCGAACAATAAGATTCCAATCCATCTAGTTGGTCTTTTATCAAATTTTTTTCTTTTTCACGAAGCTCCAACAAATCATTTGCATATGCTACACGTCTATTTCCTGTTGGATCAGTGTACTGATAAATATACCTTCCGTCACTTCTCTGGCTTTCGCCTTTTCTTAAAACTCTACCTGTGTTGTCTTTTCTGGATACTGCCATTAGGTCCACCTTTCTTTTTTATAAGAAAGAGGTCACGAATGCTTATTCTCCACTGACTGGATTCTGACTCTTCAAAGCCTGGAATCCTTTTACTATGGTCTCTGTTATGGTTAGACTATGTTCCGATGCATACTCAACTATTTCAGTATGCTCATTCTCTGTGAGACGGATAAAAACGCCTTCTTTCCTCGGATTTTCTAACCTTGGTCGTCCAGTTCTTGCCA
>CAZQTM010000400.1:0-1690 GCA_964595855.1 uncultured Lachnospiraceae bacterium
ACATCCTCTTTAGCAGCCTTAATCATTGCCTTCGTAACCAGTTCTTCATCAAGCATTGGTATTCCATCATCTGTAAATCCAATTGCTCCCGCATTTTTAAGTGCAAAAAAGTCGTTGAGTTCTTTTCCGTGCATGCTCTTTGTAATAGTGGCACATGTATAAATATTGATTTTAGTCTTTTTCCCTTTTTCAAGAATATAATGGATTGTTTCCCCAGAGTCAACAACAGGATTTGTATTTGCCATCAGAATTATGCTGGTAAAACCTCCTCGTTTGGCTGCTTCACCTCCGGTCAGAATATCTTCTTTATAGGTAAAGCCGGGATCCCTGAAATGTACATGTATATCTACAAGACCAGGACCGATTATTTTTCCTGTACAATCAATTGTTTGTATCTCTTGTTTCTCATTATTTTCGTAACGATTGTACATCATAACATCTTCAGGATTCAGGTTCTTACCAATTTTTATGATTATGCCTCTATCGATTGCTACATCAGCCGTTTCCATGAATCCTGACTTTGGATCAATTACCGTTCCGTTTTGTAAGAGTATCATTCTTTATCCCTTTCGAAAATATCTTTTATCTTATTCCCTATTTTGTCATGCTTTATTAAATCAGTCAAATATAACGGGAAGTTGTAAATCTTTTGTTTTGATTACAATATAGGGATATGATTTTCCCTCTTTTTTGGTTGCATCAGGACTTGGTCCTATTAGATTAGTGTCTATCCTTATTCCATTGCTTAATTGATCAAGAGCATTGACTGTTATGCTATATCCACCAGTACTTTGCATTCCATAACCAACACAGATATATAGGGAATCTTTATCTACAAATGTCATTTTGAATGATTCTGATTTTTTTTCATTAATCTGTGTCAGTAATTCTTCCGGAAGCCTCTCCTCTGCTATTACGGTAAAATCTAATTCCTTAATTGCCTTAGGTTTTGTTTCATTCACGCACCCCGATAGGAGGAAGCTGGCTGTTAAAAATAAAATAAATAAAATTCTTTTTTTCATATAAATATCATTCTATCCCTTTTTATCAATTTATTATGAAAAAGGTTAAGATATGACTATTGCCACCGCTTTCAGGTTACGTTATAATTCTTTAGGATACAATGTATCTAAAGGAGGTCTTACATGATTCGACTTATATTATCTGTATTGTATATTACTCTTTTTCTGATCCTCACTCTTCCAATCTTATTGATATTATGGATAATTGGCCATTTTAATCCAAATTTAAAGAGTCGGTGGTCCTTGTCTATGGTACAATGGGCATTTCGCTGCTGTCTTTTTATTTCCGGAACAAAAGTAACAGTTTTAGGAAAAGAGAAGGTACCAACGGATCAGGCTGTGCTATATGTAGCTAACCATCGAAGTTATTTTGATATTGTAATTTGTTATACACTAGTTCCTAGTCTTACCGGATTTGTTTCCAAAATTGAAATGAATTCCTGGCCTATACTTCGAATCTGGATGAGAAATGTTCACTGCCTATTCCTTGATCGTAACGATATTAAGCAAGGATTAAAAACAATTCTCACTGGAATCGAAAAAGTAAAGTCTGGCATTAGTATCTTTATCTTCCCAGAAGGTACTCGGAATAAAGTTAATGATACTTTCCTTTCTTTTAAAGGTGGAAGTTTCAAAATTGCAGAAAAATCGGGCTGTTACATAGTTCC
>CAZQTM010000401.1:0-1688 GCA_964595855.1 uncultured Lachnospiraceae bacterium
AAGAATGTAAAAAATCTCCTCGTTAGAAACGGGTTTGATGTTGCTGCAATCTGCGCTACAGGTGCACAGGCAATTCACTTTGCGGATGGTTTGGAAAGTGGTATTATTATCAGTGCATATAAATTTCAGGATATGCTTTATTCTGAAATAAAGAATTGTTTGCCAAATGGCTTTGACATGTTACTTTTAGCATCCAGAAATCATTTGGCAGAATGTATGGAAGGAAATGTTGTGACGCTGCCAATGCCTTTTACGGTACGAGATTTTTTAAATACGGTTGATATGATGTCGCAGACAATAGTAAGAAGAAAGAAAAAGCAACGACAGAATATAACACAGAGAAGTGAGGCCGAACAGAAATTAGTTGATGAAGCGAAAGCAATTCTAATGGAAAGAAATAATTTATCGGAAGAGGAAGCACACCGATATATTCAAAAGTGCAGTATGGATAGTGGTACCAACTTAGTAGAAACCGCTCAAATGGTTTTGTCCATGATGAAAGAATAGTGTTTGAAGGGAATAGATAATGAAATTTACAAAAATGCAGGGATGTGGTAATGACTATGTTTACATAAATGGTTTTAACGAGAAAATTTCCCAAGAAAAAAAGCCTGAGATAGTAAGAAAGATAAGCGACAGACATTTCGGTATTGGTAGTGATGGAGCCATCTTCATCAATCCATCCAGTCAGGCTGATTTTGAAATGGAAATGTATAATGCAGATGGAAGCCGTTCTGAAATGTGTGGAAATGGTATTCGATGTGTTGGTAAATACGTGTATGATCATCTGATGACAAAAGAGACAGATATTACGGTCATTAGTGCTGGAAAAGTGAAATACCTCAATTTGCTTGTTGATAACGGTAAGGTTTTTGAGGTATGTGTCAATATGGATGAACCTATTCTCGATGCCTCACAGATACCGGTAATAAGTGATAAAAATCAGGTGATTAATGAACCAATTACAGTTCAGGACAAAGAATACTATATGACCTGTGTTTCTATGGGAAATCCTCATGCCGTTGTTTTTATGGACAATATAAAAGATCTGGACATAGATTCAATAGGTCCTTATTTTGAGAACCATACATGTTTTCCCAATAGAACAAATACAGAATTTGTAGAAGTTATTGATAAGAATCATATTAATATGAGAGTATATGAACGAGGAACCGGAGAGACGTTAGCCTGTGGAACAGGTTGTTGTGCCAGTGTGGTTGCATGTATCTTAAATCATATGACAGACGATTCCGTCTATGTTAATGTACTAGGTGGAACAATTAAAGTTAGTTGGGATAGAACAAAGAATAAAGTATATATGACAGGACCTGCTGTTACGGTCTTTGAAGGAGAAATGGATGTTTAAAATTAATAGCAATTATTTGAAATTACAGGGAAGTTATCTTTTTTCAACTGTAGCAAAAAAAACAAGTGCATTTACCTCACAGAATCCGGATAAGAAGGTGATTCGCCTTGGAATAGGCGATGTAACACAACCTCTTGCTCCAGCAATTATTGATGCTCTGCATCATGCAGTGGAGGAAATGGGAAATTCAGAAACATTTCATGGCTATGCACCAGATTTGGGGTATGAGTTCTTAAGAAATGCTATAGCAAAAAATGATTATCAAGTTAGAGGATGTAATATTGCACCGGATGAAATATTCGTATCGGATGGTGCTAAGTCG
>CAZQTM010000402.1:0-444 GCA_964595855.1 uncultured Lachnospiraceae bacterium
CTCTCTTTGGATGAGGTAGAAAAAGAGATGATCAAGAAAGCACTTGAACGCCATCACGGACGAAGAAAACTAGCTGCGAAAGATTTAAATATATCAGAGCGAACATTATACAGAAAAATTAAAGAATATGATCTTGAATAAACAATTTAAAATAAAACTGCTATTGGCAACATTGATAATGGTTATCACTTCGTGTTCCATATCTTACAAATTCAATGGATCTTCAATAGACTATACCAAGACAAAAACCATCTCTTTTGAAAACTTTGCAAACAGATCAGTAGGTTTTGTTTATGGCCCTATGGAGGGTATGTTCAATTTAGAACTTCAAGATATATATGTACAGCAGACTCGTTTGAAACAGTTAAAACGTAATGGCGTTCAAGTGCTTTCTTGATCATCTCTTTTTCTACCTCATCCAAAGAGAGAGATTCCTCTTCTACA
>CAZQTM010000402.1:454-1688 GCA_964595855.1 uncultured Lachnospiraceae bacterium
TGGTGACCTGCAACTTTCGGGGGAGATAACAAATTATGATGCTATAAACAAAGGAGTAGGATCGGATGGTTACTCTAATATGGCTGAATTGAGGATGACAATAAATGTACGTTTCGTTAATAATTCAAATCATACAGAGGATTTCGAGAAAACTTTCTCGGCTAGTAGAGAATATGATTCAAGTCAGCCTCTATCATCGGTACAGGATGAGCTGGTTAAGCAGATGGTTAAGGAAATTGTAGATCAGGTATTCAATGCAACAGTGGCAAACTGGTGATATGATAAATAGTATATACAAATATATGGAACATCCGGAGCTTCTTGACAAAGAGAGCTTGTACGAGATTAGAAGTTTATTGATACGATATCCTTATTTCCAGACTCTGAGATTACTATACCTTAATAATCTTTATATATTGGGTGATAAGGATTTTGATGAAGAACTTCATAAGTCTGCTATATATTTGAACGAGCGAAAAGTGCTTTTTTCTATTATTGAAGGAAATAAATATTATGATGATTCCGTGAAAGGGATAAAGCATAAAGATGAAAATATCTCACAAGACAGAACGGAATCTCTTATTGATGCATTTTTATCTACAAATGAAGAGGATGTTGAGAAGATAAGGTTGTCTATCGAGGCGACTACTAACTATACATCATTACTGCTAAAAGATTCGGATATAGAACAGTTAGAGATGAGAGGACAGAAACTGATTGACGATTTTGTAAGAAAGGATAACAAAATCGAAAGTGAGAGCGTCATTGTAGAGGAGGATAAAGCTCATGAAATAGTAAGTGAAGTAGATAGTGATAATGATTTAGATAATAATTTGGATAGTGCTCAAAGTGAGTACGATGATGACGAAGAAAGCTATTTTACAGAGACTTTGGCAAAGATATATGTTAAACAAGGAAAGTATTCTAAAGCTATTGAAATTATTAAAAAATTAAATTTGAAATATCCAAAAAAAAATGTTTACTTTGTCGACCAAATAAGATTTCTTGAAAAATTGATTATTAACACTAAATCAAAATAAAAATGTATTTATTATTAATTGGATTAATCGTATTAGCATCTCTTTTGATGTGTTTCGTTGTTCTGATTCAAAATTCAAAAGGTGGCGGATTATCATCTAGTTTTGCTTCTTCAAATCAGATAATGGGTGTACGTAAGACAACCGACTTTATAGAAAAATTGACTTGGGGTTTGGCTTTGTTCTTGGTAGTTCTT
>CAZQTM010000403.1:0-1685 GCA_964595855.1 uncultured Lachnospiraceae bacterium
TAGGTTGAAAAAAGAACTTTAAAAAGAGTAAATGGGCACACAAATCTAAGCCATATCAAGTTTAATTTTTGAAAATGGCATAATTATTAGACTATGATAAGACCTAATTTTAATCACAATGTAAGAGTGACAGGGGTATCAGGACTGATGGAACCACTTGAAAGAAGTAGTTTGTAAGCAATCTTAATTGCTTTAAGTTTTTGCTTCTCTTTCATTTCTTGTGGCATATCGATTTTATATAAATCACATGGGTTCCATGTTTCACCAGTAGTTAACATATGATAAACTGCTGTTAGAATCATTCTTGCAATAGCAATAATGGCTCTCTTTTTTCCTCTTCTTTTTGCAAGACATTCACATTTGTCTTTGTAGTAGGTGTTTGTGGTGGATCGCACTGCGGCATGGGCGCATTGCACCAATGCGGGTTTGAGGTAAACTCCAGCACGTGTGATTCTAACCGATTTTTTTTTACCTGCCGATTCATTGTTACTAGGCGTTAGACCCGCCCAGCAGCAAAGACGTTTTGAAGAGTTAAACTGTGACATGTCTGTTCCAATCTCGGAGATGATGGTTATTGCGGAATTCCTGTTAACTCCGGGAATGGTGCAGAGAAAATCGATTGCATTTTCATAAGGAGCTACTAATTCATCAAGTTTGGAATCCAATTCATGAATGGATTGTTGCACAAAATCAAGATGAGAACGAACTAACGCAATACGCTCCTTTTGAGAATTCGTCATCTGATATCCCTCAATGGATTCAATCACTGTATCTGCTTTTTTGATTAATGATTTTTGAAGAAAAGATTTACACTTTTCAGAATCAAATTCATCAGTAGAAATCAGGTAATTAGTAATAGCTGATGCGGATTTCCCAAACATATCTGAAACAACAGCATCAAGGGCAACGTTGCATACAGTGAAGGCATTTTGAAATCGATTCTTTTCACTTCGTTTACAAGAAGTTAATTTAAAACGGTATCTAGTGTATTCCCTTAGAATTCTGATTTCTTTACAGGGAATAAAGCTGCCAAGAACCAGTCCTAAACGGAATAAGTCACCAATCCACTTAGAATCTTTGGTGTCATCCTTGTTTCCTTTGACGGCTTTAACCCACTTGGGATTAGCGATAGTAACATTGATTTTATCTTCTAAAAGATTAAAAACAGGAACCCAGTATTTCCCAGTAGATTCCATACAGACATGAAGACAATCATTTTCAATGAGCCAGTTTTTAAAGTGGCGAATGTCACTATTAAAAGTTGAAAAGCGTTTCTTCTGATAGGAAGGCTGAACTCCTTTAGTGGTTTTGATGATTGTGGCCACGAGAAAAGTTTTGTGAACATCGACACCACAACAGGTTGGATAAACAACTTTCATGGATAAACATCTCCTTTCATTAATAGGAGAAACCATTGACTGTCACACCACACATTTAACAAGAGTTAAAACAATTCTTAGGTTGCGGACTCGAGGTACCACTTATTTGTGCTTGAAAGGTGTGACTTACACTGATTAGTGTACTGCTTTAAACTTTAGGGATGTTATCTACGACTCTCCTCACCGTGCTTTGTAGTATAGCTTCTCTTAAGGTAACTATAACAAAAGGGGTGTAAGACGCGCACCTTTTTTCATAACTATTTGTGCTGCTAGCGTCAGCGGCGGAATGGATGATTAGTGTGAAAA
>CAZQTM010000404.1:0-1676 GCA_964595855.1 uncultured Lachnospiraceae bacterium
ATCAGTTTTAACTCCTCCTGATTTCGTTCTCGGTTTATCAGAATAGGAATAATTCTGTCCTTTGCCTTCTCAAAATCGAAAAAAATATCACTGTCAAAACAATCCGGCACTGCATTAGCTATAATCAGTTTTTCCACCTCCATTACACTCGTTTCCGAAGGTATTCCATCAACGCTGTCATCATCCGGTGCCCCAATATAAAGGGTAAATTCCATTTCACCTTTTTTGTGTTTGGCAACAATTGCCATTGTTTCTTTCTCCGTGTCGTTATTCTCTGTATCTATCCGAATATCATAATTTTCTGATAAATAAGTTCTTTCCAATAGTTTATCTCTCAGATTTTTCACAAATGTATATGTACTGTTATCTTCCTGCTTCATCTTCCCATGTTCCATCATGTGTCCTTCTCCTTCTCTACACATAGAAAATACCATTTTTTGACTGTTCCAAAAGTTCTCTTTCTGTTTTCTTTTTTAGAGTTACTACCCTAGTGCAGTGGTGGCAGCTCATTCCAAAGTTCTCCATTACCGGTGTATTATCTTCCCCTGTAATCATGTGAAATGCCTTATAAGTTCTCTTACAAATCTTACAATAAAAATCAATCTTCTTAATTTCTTCTCTCTTCAATATCGTTCGCTCCTCTTGTCATACAAAATAGTTTCATTCTGTACTCGTAAAGGAAAGGGAAATCACCTTTGCAAGTTTCCTGCCGGGAGTTCCGATGCAGATTATTCTGCCCCGACTGCGCTGATCGCGGAAGCAACCGATTATATCTTCACAAAATATAATCAGGCTCCGGTGTTTCCTTCTACAAACCACATATTGTTGTCTTCATAAAATAGATATTTTTCTTGACAACCATGTATTTTCTTTCAACTTTGGTCTTACATCCCTTTCATAAACTGATATGAATTCTTCAAATGTCATATCAAGATTGGAAGCTTCCTTAACAGTAAAGCTCTGCTCCCAATCCTGTGCTTCTTTCTTAGTAGCAAATCCTCTTTTGAGTTTTCTACATTGTTTTCCGGTCCAGTCCTTGTACATTACCGAGGCGTACCAAGTACCTCTTTTCTTGTCTTTATAGACTGCCATCTCCTTCGCCTCCTTCTTCTACTTGAATTCCATAGAAACGTTCATTAAAATACTGTCTACTTACTTTTCCTGGAAGAACGAGAAATCCTTCCTTTTTTAATTCGCTATTTAAAGAACGTACTATTCGATATGCTTTGGATTCAGAAACGTCTAATACTTTTTGTATCTCTGCTACAGATATAAATGCTGTCTTGTTGTCCATAATCAAACCTCCTACATTGTGATTTATTGCTTTCACTATGTATTTGGGTTAAAAAATTGCTAATTGCTAAATTATTCTTGAAATTTCTTTTCGAAATTGAAAAGATTTGATAATACTGAAAGAAAATAAGAAAAAATGAAAATATAGACGGGTTTGGAATTACTCATGGTCTGAACCTACTTTGAAGTAATAATTTTCTCCAAATGTATCATAGGTGTATCAGACCAATAAAAAATAGCCCGAAAACTCGCATATTTGCAAGTTTTCGAGCTATGAAAGGCTTAAAATCAAGGTGTTTTTAGACACCCGTGAGCCGGTTCAGGTCACTCAAACTCCTAATTTTCTTTTGGCTGTGTGGTGCCTAAAGCCCTATTTTTCGTTC
>CAZQTM010000405.1:0-1661 GCA_964595855.1 uncultured Lachnospiraceae bacterium
GCATTATTAAATCCTAAAGCGTAAAAAAGATTAGCAACCCCTTTAACACATCCATACTCTTCAATCCAGCGGATTGTCTGTGCATGATACCAGTCAGTATCTATTAATTTAGCCGGACCCGCTGAAGATAAGGCAAAAGCTAATGCAACTGTAAGAAATATAAAGCACGTGATAAAGCCTATTTTCTTGTTTTTAACAAAACAATAATCATATGTTATTTTTATTCTTCTTATTATATAATATCTATTTACAACTGTATACAAAACAGCAAATACAATTAAGACGATATTAGCACATAAAGAAACCCTATAAAAAATGCTGAATAATTGTGCATACCATGTTGTAAAAAGTATGCCTGCAAAAAGAATTGCAAAAATGTCTGTTTCCTCTTCCTTATGCAATACTTTCCTATAAAGTTGCATAACAAAATTACCAGAAACATATATGAGGCAACCCATATATATCCAATTTACTAAAATACTGACCATTCATCCCCCTTGTAAACTGAATTCATTTGCTACTTACAACGTGATCCGGTATAAAATATGCCAGACTATTCGTCTGGCATTTAACCTCACAGTTAACTACTGCGCTTTTCTAGCAAGAAGTGACTGTCGTGCCCCATGCATAGCGTCCCTATTTCCAAGGACATCGTTTACCGTATCCATACGTAATCCAGCATCAATAAAATCGCAGAATTTACAGAATGAATATTGTTGTCTTCCATCCTTTATTGCCATTCTGAGCTCTTGATACTGCTTACTATTCCATGCTTCTTTGAGTGGAACCTGATTTAAATCAGACAAGTTAGTTACTTCAAAATTGTCACAACAACATATTCCCATTCTGCCATCTGGAAATATAAACATATCAGTAAATGGCATTAAACATGTTTCTTTAATGATCTTTGTATCATTCTTTTTATTAGGTGCACTTCCTGCTCTATTTGTCAAAACAGCATCCATATAGCGCATCTGGATTAATATTTCAACATTTTCAAATTCCTTCTCATGAGCTGCCACATAATCATATATTTCTTTCACATTACTATGTAATTTCATATCCCGGCAATAATTATTAATTATTAATTGATTCACATACGGTGTAATAGCCTTTACTTTATCAATATCAAGAAGTAGCCCATTCGTTGACATAAAAATAAATGAATCCGGTAACTTCTCCCTACAATACTTATGAAATTCTATAATACGTGTATCCAGCCATGGTTCGTTGTTTCCATACAGTGTAAGGTGCCCCTTAAATCCCCAGTCCTTCAGCTGATCGATAATACTATAAAATAAGCTGTCCTCCATTCTCATGTATGGACGTTTCTCAGCATTTTTATTTGCAGTGCAAAATGAGCAGGTACTGTTACACCTATTAATTGTCTCTAAATTTACAACCAATGGATACGGTGGTACTTCATGTTCCATAAAATAATCGATATAAGCTTTCTGAGATTTTCTTCGACTAGCAAACTGTAATTTCAAATAGCTTTCGCTAGAAAGCTTCGGAAATGTTTTCTGTAAGTTCCATCCGATAACTCCCATAAAATTATGTATACTGATTGACATATATCTTCCTCTTATCCTATTTATACATTAAAATGCTAAATAAGCATAACATCATCTATTTTCATTGTCAATGTATGGAAACTTGTT
>CAZQTM010000406.1:0-1635 GCA_964595855.1 uncultured Lachnospiraceae bacterium
TCCTTTTCCCTTTCTTCTGCTTCTTTTTTTTCTTCTGCTTCTAATTGAGCATCATTTAATAAGCTTCGACTTGGAATAGAATTGTATTTAATCAACAGTCCTGCTGCATATTCTGTAACCAAATCTGTTTGCTCTTCACTTAAATTTGGTATGTTGGTTCCACATCCGGTTATTAGAATTGATATTGTTAGCACCATCATGATAGAAATGGTTGTCTTCTTCATAAAGTACCCTCACTCATTTGTCATATTTCTCTATATTTTATCATTTATCCCATCATTCATCAATCTTTTGTTGCATTTCAAGTTCAAACCAGAATGCTACTCCATTTTCATAATTAATTACACCAAATTTTTGGTTCATGGAATCCATGATTGCTTTTACAATTGATAATCCAATTCCACTTCCGCCATATTCTCGTGTGCGAGCCTTATCAACCTTATAAAATTTTTCCCATATACGGTCAATACAATCAGTTGGAACAGGGGCTCCTGTGTTAAACACAGTCGTTCTCAATTTGCCCTCTATCTCCACTAACCGAATATCTATTAATTTCTCATCACTACAATGGTTCATAGCATTTGATAAATAATTTGTAAATACCTCCTCAACCTTAAATTCATCTCCCCATACATAAATAGGGCTACCATTTGGATATTGTACCGTAATGCCATTTTGTTTTGTAAGAATTTCTGTGGACTGTACGCAGTTTTTTATCATAGTAACAATATCAAATCGTTCCATAGATACTGTATCATTGCCAAACTCCAATTGATTAAGGGTTAACAATTTCTTTACCATTGTATTCATTTTATTTGCTTCATCCGCAATCACATTACAATAATAATTTTTGCTTTCTTCGTCGTCATTAACACCTACCTGTAAGCCTTCCGCATAACCTTGTATTAGTGCTATTGGTGTCTTGAGTTCATGTGAGACATTGGAAAGAAATTCTTTCCTCATTTCATCAATTTCAGTCCTTTTTTGGATATCTTTCATTAATTCATTGTTTGCTGTCTTTAATTCAGAAATTGTCTGTTCTAATGCCTCTGACATTTTATTAATATTTTCACCTAAGAATGAAATCTCGTTTCTGCTTTTACCACTATACTTTACTTCAAAATCAAGATGTGTCATTCTCTCAGATATATCTGCAAGTTCTAAAATAGGTTTTGTTATTTTTCTGGAAATAAACCAAATAAATATTCCGCTTGCAATAGCTGCAATAAATCCTACATAAGCTAGAAATCTGTTCGCAATTTCAACACTGTCTCTAATACTTTCTAATGCTGTTCGAACAAGAAAAATGTTTCCATTATCCAGATTGCCCCACATTTCAATATTTTCAGTATTTGTTCTTTTATCCCTTACAATTTTGATTCTATATTTATCTGTTTCTGCCAGTGCCGATTTATCTTTCATTTCAGGCTGATTTTTATTGTTACCAAGGAAAAGATTATCCCATAGTTGTAATTTTAATGATTCAGGATCTTTGGCTGTATATTTGATTGTTTTGGAATCGACATCTACAACTAAAATATCAATGTTATATCTACCACATAATGTCTGAAGCTGTATATCAAATTCGTCTGTGTTAAATCTGCCTTCGTTAGCAGCCTTGTTTAATTTATCGTA
>CAZQTM010000407.1:0-1630 GCA_964595855.1 uncultured Lachnospiraceae bacterium
TTCATCATTTCTACAAATGCATCCTGGGACCCTGCTACATATGTAGCAAGACTTAATGCAGCTTCACCACCTGACGGCAGTATCGCTCCATAAAACAAATCTTTAATACTTACAGTCTCGCCTACATCAAAACCTGCAGTACTACAATCATTTTTATAACAGTAATCCGCGATTTCCTGCGTTATTGTAACGGTATCATCCAAATTCTCTATATGTTTCGCTGCGACAAGTATTGTTAATACCTTTGTCATGGAGGCTGGATTAATAATATCATCTGCATTTTTCTTAGCGCTTATGATGCTATTATTATAATCAACCAATATCGCATTTTGACTATTAATTTCACTACTAATCATTTTTGTAGAGTCATTCTCTACCGGAACAAATAAAACCCGCTTTGAATCTTCATTCTCTTCTACTGTTTCTTCTATTTCATCGGATTCCTGTTCTATACTTATTATAGTTTCATTCGTATCTTTCTCATCTTTATTAAAATCTGATACTTTTCGAATTATAAATATTATAAAATATATACATATAATGATACTCAGAACGATAAGTCCATAAAATACTAATTTTCTTTTGAATTGCTGTATTTGTTTTCGTCGTCTCATTATTTCTAATCGTTGTTCCCTGTTCAAGTTTCTTCCATTAGAATTACGTCCGTTATGTATTTTGGTATTCATTTACCTATTGCCTCTCATATGTATTTCTTTTTTGCATTTATTAGTATATCACGTATAAAAAAGACTTCAAAGCCTTATATTAGCAAGAATAAAGTGCGTTCCTTGTTTGGAAACGCACTTTATATGTACTCTCATATGAAACACTTATTTATTATACTTCAATTAAATTGTCAACATTATCTTTATTAACCACTGATAATCTACAAGGCATATTCTCATTTGGTAATGGTTCTCCGGTAACAACATGGTTATACATCCATATAATCGGATCATGTCCCTGTCCAAATGGATCCTGACCAATTGCTGCAGCAATAATACCTTTCTTTATATAATCAAAAATTTCCTGGCTATGATCAAATCCTACTAAACGAACTTTTCCAACAAATCCGGTATCACTAATTGCCTTTGCAACTGATAGTACCATACCTGATGTTAAATAAATTGCATCTACATTAGAATGAGATTTAAGGCATTCTACTGTCTTTTTATATACCTCATCTGGAATATCGGGAACAACGATATGTTCTATGATATGCATACCCTTACTTGCAGCGATTCTCTTTTTAAAGCTATCTGTTCTTTCCTGATTGACACGGATTTTTAAATCACCGGAAATGATTACAATATTACCTGATTTATCAATTGCTTTTTCCATGGATCTGGCCGCTAATGTACCTGCTTCGTAAGCATCAGGACTAAAGCATGCCATTCTTTTTAGTTCAGGACCGCAGTCACAGTTGAATACAACAACCTTTATGCCAATTGCTATAGCATTGTTAAGATACGTATTTGCAGCACCTAAAAATCCAGGAAGAATAATGACATCAAAATTCTGCTCCATACATACTTTTATTCTATTAATTACTTGTTCATTTAATTCGTTACCATTGTCTGTAAAAGGTGTGTATTCAACAATGACATTCTTACCTTTTAGTTCTTTTTGA
>CAZQTM010000408.1:0-1627 GCA_964595855.1 uncultured Lachnospiraceae bacterium
AAATGAAGAAAGCTATTTTAGCAACAAAAGTTGGAATGACACAGATCTTCAATGAAGATGGCGTACTTATTCCGGTTACTGTTCTTGAAGCAGGACCATGTGTGGTAACACAGATTAAAACAGTAGAAAACGACGGCTATAGTGCAGTTCAGGTAGGCTTTGCAGACAAGAAAGAAAAAATTGTTAACAAAGACAAAGCTGGTAAAAAGGAAATTGCTCATAGACATGGTGTAAATAAAGCAGTTAAAGGACACCTTGACAAAGCTGGTGTATCTCCAAAAAGATATATCAGAGAATTCAAATTTGAGAATGCAGCTGAGTACACTCAGGCTCAGGAAATCAAAGCAGATATCTTTGCAGTTGGTGACAAAGTTGATGCTACTGCAATCTCAAAAGGTAAAGGATTCCAGGGTGCTATCAAGAGATTTGGACAGAGCAGAGGACCTATGGCTCATGGTTCTAAATTCCATCGTCATCAAGGTTCAAACGGTGCATGTTCTTCACCTAGTAGGGTTTTCAAAGGAAAAGGAATGCCTGGACATATGGGACATGTGAAAATTACAGTTCAGAATCTTGAAGTTGTAAGAGTAGATGCTGAAAAGAATTTACTTCTGGTAAAAGGTGCTGTTCCAGGACCTAAGAAAGCATTAGTTACAATCAAAGAAACATCAAGAGCTGACGCATAAGAAAGTGATCGCGTAGTGATACGCGAATGAAAGGAGGACCATTCTTAAGATGGCAAACGTATCTGTTTATAATATGGAAGGTAAAGAAGTTGGAACAATGGAATTAAACGATGCGGTATTTGGTGTTGAAGTAAATGAACACTTAGTACACATGGCTGTTGTTCAGCAACTTGCAAATAATCGTCAGGGAACTCAAAAAGCAAAAACACGTTCAGAAGTTTCTGGCGGTGGTAGAAAACCATGGAGACAAAAAGGAACCGGACATGCAAGACAGGGTTCAACAAGATCTCCACAATGGACAGGAGGCGGCGTTGTATTCGCACCAAGTCCAAGAGACTATTCTTTCAAATTAAATAGGAAAGAAAAAAGAGCAGCATTAAAATCTGCATTAACAGACAAAGTACAGTCCAACAAGTTAATTGTAATTGATGAATTAAAATTTGATGAAATCAAGACAAAAAGCTTTAAGAATGTACTTGATAACTTAAAAATAAACAGCAAATCTCTTGTTGTATTAAATGAAAAAGACGAAAAAGTTGTTTTATCAGCAAGAAACATTCCTACAGTAAAGACAGCACTTACAAATACAATTAATGTATATGACATTTTACATGCCCAGACTGTTGTTCTTACTAAGGAAGCCGTTAAGACTATCGAGGAGGTGTACGCATAATGGCAGATATAAAATATTATGATGTTATCCTCAAACCGGTTGTTACTGAAAAGAGTATGGCCGGCATGAGTGAAAAGAAATATTCCTTTTTAGTTCATCCGGAGGCAACTAAATCACAGGTTAAAGAAGCTGTAGAAAAAATGTTCGAAGGAACAAAAGTTTCCAAAGTTAACACTATGAACTTAGATGGAAAAAACAAAAGACGTGGTGCTGTTGTTGGAAAAACAGCTAAAAGAAAGAAAGCAATTGTACAGTTGACTGCAGACAG
>CAZQTM010000409.1:0-1346 GCA_964595855.1 uncultured Lachnospiraceae bacterium
AAATACATTGATCAGAAACAGAAAGTATTTAATAGTCAGTTGCTAGCTGAAATTATGGCGAGCGCACTTACAATAATTATTGAGAAGCTTAGATTGGATCCTGGATATTGGGAACAGATAACCATTAACGATAGCTTAGAACATGGAAGTGTAGGACAGGCTATATACTATTTTATGGATACTTTACAGTGGGATTTATCTACTCCAGAATCAGTATCGTTGTGTGCCCGAAAATTTTTTGATCAAAGGATGTGATACGAATGAAGATAAAAACTTTAAACAGAGGAGAAGCACAAAAGGCAATGAATGATTGGATAGTAAATTATCCTGAACTTCCTTCATTGGACAGTGAATTTTCGACTGTTAGAAATGATATTCAAGAATTGAATAAAAAGGTTCGATTTGATGCAGAGAATGTCGAAAATATTAAAAAGACAGACTATTATATAGATGCTCATTTTGGACTTATGTTATATGATTATTTATGGAAGCAACCTTGGTTTTCTATGAGGGTTGCAGCAAATGACGGATTTTGGAGATATATGTCATTAAAGGTAGTTCCAGATGTTGTTGCACAAAGATGGGGAAAAGATAACGAATCTCATTTTTGGAGCAGACCAACAAGAATATGGCTTAGATCTATTTGGTGGTATGTATATTTGGCACACCAAGAGGATACAGAAAAGACCAAAGAAGTATTAGAGTGTCCACATTTTACAACAGATACAATTCTGAATTTTGAAGAGCGAAGTGGAAGAAATGGTACATATGTTGAGGCTTATAGGAGGATTATCTACTATTATAGCAAAGTGTCGTATGATGATATTAAGCGAAATAGTAGAGGTAAAGCAGATACAAGTGATGACATATTTAGAGTAGTTATGAAATTAAACACAGCTAAGATGCTAGTAATGGATCCGGCTCTTTGTTTGGGTGGTGCAGATGCATACGCAAGAAATCTATTTCGTGATGCGGGGGTAATAGTTGATGCTACCTAAAGTTGTTGACTTATTTTCAGGATGTGGAGGATTGACATTAGGTTTTGAAAAAGCAGGTTTTGATATTGTTGCTGGAATAGAACTAATGCCAGAAGCGTGTCAAACGATTTCTTATAATTTAGATTTTAGATATGGAAAAGAACAAACACATATTTGTGGAGATATTACAGAAATCGATACAAGCATATTTAAGGACAAATTTGGGAATGAAGGTTGCATTGTAATAGGAGGTCCACCTTGTCAGGCTTATTCATTAGCAGGAAGAGCAAAACTTCGTTCACTAGGTGATCATAGAGTAAATACAAATGATGCTAGAGGATATCTTTATCAGGATTTTTTAAGATTTGT
>CAZQTM010000409.1:1356-1627 GCA_964595855.1 uncultured Lachnospiraceae bacterium
ATGAACTAGATGCAAGAGCTGCAATAATGGAAAACGTACCAGAATCAACTAATTTTGGCGAAATGAATATTCCAGAAATAGTATGTGAGTCATTAGAAGAACATGGATATGATGCATATTGGACTGTTTTGAATTCAGCTGATTATGGAGTGCCACAATTAAGAGAAAGAGTATTTGTAATCGCAAATAAAAAGGGAGAAAATCCCAAAATTGAGTTACCGATACCGTCTCACAAATGTGCAGGAGATTATTTAACCCCTTATCAAAAAAG
>CAZQTM010000410.1:0-1614 GCA_964595855.1 uncultured Lachnospiraceae bacterium
GCACCCCATTCTGATGGTATGGAGACCATTGAGAACATCTATACTGATTATTTTCTGTTACGCGAGGTTACAGCCAGAGAACGAAATGAATTGATAGCTGATCTTGGCAGTGTATATGGTTTCTCTCATACAGTTCATCTTTATACACATGACACAAACGTAATCTTTCCCGGTGTCCAAGTTTTTTCTGAAGTGGATTATTATGATCAGATGCCATATGTTTTCAAAGGAAGCCGCATCAATTTGAATATAACTCTGCGTAGTATCTTAAGCGGAATACCAATACGTGCACTTGATATAATGGGTTGTGGTGGATTTTTGCTTTCGAATTACCAAGCTGATTTTCTCGACTGTTTTACTCCAAATGAAGACTTTGTTTATTATGAGAGCAGACAGGATTTAATTGAAAAGGTAGATTATTATCTAAAGCATGATGAAGAACGAAAAAGAATTGCAAAAAATGGTTTTCAGAAAGTTAGTGAATATTTTGATTACCGTATTGCCATAAATAAAATGTTGGATACATAAATGGACAACAAAAAAGGTCTCCTAGGAGGCCTTTCTTGTTGCTTATCTTTTTCATTTGTGAACTCATTACTGTTGTAGTAAGGATAAAACACCCTGATTAGACTGATTAGCCTGAGCAAGCATTGACTGTCCTGCCTGAGCAAGAATGTTATTGTTTGAGTACTTAACCATCTGAGATGCCATATCTGTATCACGAATTGAAGATTCAGCACTTGTTGTATTCTCAACAACGTTATCCAGGTTGTTTATCGTGTGCTCAAGACGATTCTGGATTGCACCAAGTGAAGAACGCTGTGTTGATACTCTCTGAATTGCTTCTTTGATTGTGTCGATTGCTGCAGTTGCATTTAAACCATCTTCTCCATTAACCTTTAAGTCATTAACACCAAGTCCGGTTGCTGTTAAAGATTCAATATTCATAGCAATTTTGTTTGTGTCTGATGAATCTGCACCTACGTGGAGACTTAAATCCTGAGTAGATTGTTTTGCGGTAATAACTAAATTACCATTATCATCAATAATAGCACTTGTAATATTTGCGCTAGCATCAGCATATCCAGCGGCTGAAACGTTATTGGCAAAAGCTTTAATCCCTACTGTGTCTACATTAAAATGCTTAGCAGTATCAGTATCACCTGTTCCTGTCTCCGCTGCTATTAAGGAATAGTTAACCGCTCCAATTGTAATGTTATAACCAGCTACTAAAGCTCCTTTTGCCTTTGTTGCTGTACTGCCGGAATTTACTGTGTCTGTACCACCATAATTTAGCACTTTACTTGTACTGCCACCCTTTAATAAATAGGTTTCATTAAATTTAGTTGTCTCAGCGACACGATCAATTTCGGATACTAACTGGTCAACTTCGTTCTGGATATAATCTCTATCGTCCTTGGAATTAGTTCCGTTGGCAGCCTTTACAGATAATTCATTCATTCTCTGTAACATGTCATGAACTTCTGTTAAAGCACCTTCTGCAGTCTGAACAGCACTAATACCATCCTGTGCGTTTGAGGAGGCCTGTGTAAGTCCTCTAATCTGCTTTCTCATTTTTTCAGAAATAGAAAGGCCAGCTGCGTCATCTGCTGC
>CAZQTM010000411.1:0-1609 GCA_964595855.1 uncultured Lachnospiraceae bacterium
CTCCATGTTTTTCCCCCATCTTTTGTGACACGAACATTATTTCCATTACCACCACACCATGCAAGGTTTTCATCAACAATATCAAGACAAAACCGACACATTGAGCTATTTTCACCCTTAGTCCATGTCTTGGCACCATCTTCTGTATAACTAACTGCTCCAGCGTATCCTACTGAAATACCAAAATTCTCATTTAAGAAACCCTCAAAATTGGAATCTTGAAACATCTGTGATTCCATAATAACCTTCCAACTTGATTCTGTGGAAGCAACATCCACCTGTGCGTCAACAGATTCCGTTGCCTCTACTGCTTCTTTTCCATTTTCAGTAGTAACCATATTTTCTACCTGATCCACCTCATCTACCTCCTCCTTCTTGTTTGCTGTGCAACCTGCCAATAAAAGGGCAGTCAAGGTACAAATAATAAGTAATAAATAATTCTTTTTCATATCTATCTCCTCCTTTTTCCTCATTATAGATATTAAGAGAGGATATCGGAATTGCAAATAGAAAGAGAAAAACCGCTAATCGGAAATTTTTCCGATTAGCGGTTTTCTAATAATGTATCTTACATCTATTCAAATTGGTTTCTATATTCAGTTGGTGTACAGCCTGCATATTTCTTAAACGAACGAAGAAAATGAGCATCATCACGATACCCTGATCTTTCCATAATCTCTCCTACAGTAAGAAAAGTTTTCCTTAAAAGTGAGCAGGCTATCTGCATTCTTAAGCTGATTATATATTCCATTACTGTAATTCCTATAACAGCTTTAAATTTTTGATTTAATGTTGTTTTGTTGGTATGAAACTGCTTAGTAATGTCTTCTAGAACTACTTTATCCAGATAGTGAATATGTACCCAATCTAACACATCCATAATCTCATCTGACATTTTTCCACTTAAAACTTTTTCATGTGAAATATCATCATTAAAAATAGTATTTACATTTAATAGTAATTCAATAAAATAAGAACGACTCCGGCAAGGCCAGAATAAATCTTTTTGTTTTGAAAGTTCCTCATCCGCTGCAGAAATCAATTGTGAAATTCTATTTCCCAAATAATAATTTATGGAACAAGCTCCAATATAAGTATCATTACGTTCAAAAAAGGGACTAAAAAAATAGTAATCATCATTTAGCTTGCTCTTCCAGTCTTCATAATTCTCATATTCAATATATCTGCCAAAGCAAAATGGATCAAAATACATAATATCCATCTTGATATCTACAGCTTTATGTAGCAAGACACAATCCTCCTTATTAAGACACATAAAAGCCGGACTTGTAACAATCTGACTCTTATCTCCATTTTGAAAGATTGCATGTCCTTCCTTTACATAAATTATTCTAAAACGTTGGTCAACACATCTGTCCTCAAAAAAATCAGTATCTTTTATACAGCAAATTTTAACCTCAAGGCCCGGATATATTTCTCTTCCAATCGTTGTTAAAGATGTGCACTCCATTCTAATACTCCATTCACCTGTCGTCTTTTCTGAAGGGCAAGACTAGCATATGAAACGCCCCTTGTTTAATATTTATCCAATATATTACCATAATTATATTGCATAATAAATATTTTTTCAATTTAGCTTATTTATAAT
>CAZQTM010000412.1:0-1609 GCA_964595855.1 uncultured Lachnospiraceae bacterium
TTAATGATGTTTATAATATGAAGCCGGAACAATTGCAGCTTGGCTTCTTAAAAGTGTTAAAAGGAGCAGGTATTTTTGGGAAACTGGAAGAATATGGATTGGCATATGGTAATAACCCACCTTATGAGGTATTATTCACCAAGTGGCTGCCCTACGAAGATGTGATAAAATTAAAACAGATTGAGGCTATGGTTGAGATTTTTTATAATTCCAATCAATTTAGAAACACACTTAATGTGTTAGTAAGAGCATTTGATGATGCATTTACGATGTATGAAAAACTAGCATTTTACTATGAACAAAATGGTTATTTTAAAATGTCGGTAAAAAGAATCTATTTTTATGAAGTCCTTTTACAATTCACGGAAAAGTATGATGAGAAAAATAAAGATCTATATCGTGAGTTACTAACATTTGATTGTTATTTAAGAGAGAATATAAAGACAAGACCTCAGTTTGCAATTTCAAATGAACAGGATAAAGAAAAGAGCAGACAGATATACAAGCAGGCATTTGATGGTCAGACATTCTCAAACTATGAAGGGTTCGATATAAAACAGATTATGAATATGACACATATAGAATTTTTTAATTACTTTGTCTGGGAAGATAATTTAGAATCCATTTGCCTTAAGAAAAAGGAAAGGATGGCGGTCATTTTTGATTATAAAGAGAGAAATCCACTGACGTCAGATTGCAAACTGATATTTCCAGTGAGAAGGAATTAGCATGGCTAGTAAAAGAACAAGAGATATTTTAGCGGCATTTGAAAGAGAATATGGATCTGAATATGTATGCTATCTGAACCATGAAAATGCATGGCAACTTTTAATTGCAACGATATTAAGTGCTCAGTGTACCGATGCCAGGGTTAATATTGTTACAAAAGATCTTTTTAAAAAGTATAAAAATGTGGAAGCGTTTGCCAGAGCAGATCAAAATGAGCTTGAGAAGGATATTCATTCAACGGGATTTTATCATAACAAAGCGAAGAATATTATTGCCTGCTGCAAGCAGTTGACCGAACTATATGGTGGAGAGGTTCCTTCTGATATTGAAAAATTGACCTCATTAGCAGGAGTTGGCAGAAAGACGGCAAACGTAATCAGGGGCAATATTTATCATGAGCCAAGTATTGTTGTGGATACCCATGTGAAGAGAATATCCCGAAAATTGGGGCTGACCAAAGAGGAAGATCCGGTAAAGATTGAATATGACTTAATGAAAAAATTGCCAAAGGATTATTGGATTATTTATAATATTCATGTAATACGTCTTGGAAGGACAATTTGTAAAGCTATTAATCCCATGTGTAAGGAGTGCTTTTTGAAGGAATACTGCCCGGAGTGTAACCCAAATGGCAAAAGAAAGAGCGGTAAAAAATGATTTTTGATTATGTTTCGATTGACCTTGAGACTACAGGGTTAAATCCGAAGGAAGATACCATTCTTGAGATTGGTGTAGTAAAAGTAAGAGATAAACAAACGGTAGAAACCTTCCATACCTTACTAAACCCTCAAAGAGAGATATCTAAGAAGGTTATGGATCTTACGGGAATTTCCAATGATGATATCAAAGGAATGCCGACATTTAAAGAAATACAGTATGA
>CAZQTM010000413.1:0-1608 GCA_964595855.1 uncultured Lachnospiraceae bacterium
AGGGTTCAAGTCCCTTTTCCTGCATCAAAGTCATAACAATTACTTCTTGACTTTGTTTTTGCAAGATGATAATATATTTTTTGCAGTGCAGAAAGTCATATTATGATGCACCATGCGGAAGTGCTGGAATTGGCAGACAGGCATGACTAAGGATCATGTTCGCCTAGCGAGTGAGGGTTCAAGTCCCTTCTTCCGCATTAAAAGTATTCTGACGCTTGTTTAAGTGGTGGGGTGCTTTTTTTTTACTAAAAATGAAGTCTTTGTCTGACCGCATTACGTAATCGTTTTTTTGATATAATTGTTATTAATGCAATATCAATAACGGTACATGCTGTGAAGACAACCGCAGACCAAGTAATTCTAAGTGAAGATGTCAGAAAAACACGAATTAACAATTCAATACCAATACATAATATAGGTATTTCAATAAAGATATATAGTGCAATTGCTAAAAAAGATGTGGATACTTTCTTACAGAATATGGCCAAAATTACAGCCAACAATGTTACTAATGCAGTAATAGGCAATCCAAGTATAAAAAACCAGTGTTTGGTTGGCGTTATATATGAAATCATAAAAAGATAAATTGCAACCGCAAATCCATCAAAAAAGAGTGAAAAGTAAACAGATATCTTAGTATATATAACAGTAGGAATAGCAAGTACCCAAATAAGAATGCAGACTCCAATGATTAGTAAAGACCACATATTACCCCGGAATACAAGAGCATTCAATATACCACTGCTGAATGCTGTGGCTGAAAGAACTACGGTTAAAAGCATTCCCCAGTCTTTTCTTTTCACTTTTTCTAACTGACCCATATCTTTTGGAAAAGGATTAGCGAGGATTTCCTTCTCCAGTTCATTTGGATTGATCACCGGGGTATTACAAAGAGGACATTTTTTTGTTGAGGATTCTAATTTGACTCCACAATTTACGCAATATGACATAATTTTTTCTCCTAATCGCGATTTGTTTCAATTGTTACCAGTATGCCGTCTTCGACTAATTTACGAAAGAAGTTTCTTTCAATATCAGATTCAACAATACAGCTTGCAAAGTTTATGGTAAGGGTGTCTTCAAAGCTTATGATTGCACAGTTTGTTCTTGCAGAGAATGGAACTCCCATGTAAATATCAAATCTTTCGATAAAAGGTTTCATATCGTCTGGAACTTTTAGTGTACCCATATTTGTAAGACCAGCAGAGGAATTTTTATCCTGGACTTTTGAATAGAAGGTACGTACTACAAAATCTTTTATAAAAAGTGGCATTATTCTAGCTAGGGGATTTCTTTGAGCGGCGGCATTTGTTGTAATGTCACCACATAAAAACTTTTTATTGATATAGTACTGCATATAGTTATGCACATGGGTTACAATCTCTTCAAATGAATACTCTCCAAAACGAGGATCAATGGAAGGGTATACCATTGTAATGAAATTACGGAGAGTTTCAGATGGAAAGAAACGACGTAAGTTAATAGGCATAGCTAATTTAATAGGCCGTAAATTAAAATGAAATTCCTGTTTTTGCTTCAACATTAAGGAATATAGTAAAACGGCATTGAAGTATTCGGTAATAGTAGCATGATAATGTTCGGCTACTA
>CAZQTM010000414.1:0-1600 GCA_964595855.1 uncultured Lachnospiraceae bacterium
CTTTTAAAGGTGGAAGTTTCAAAATTGCAGAAAAATCGGGCTGTTACATAGTTCCCATTGCCATTAATAATTCTGCAGATGTTTTTGAAGATCATATACCAAAAGTAAAGAAAACACATGTCGTAATTGAGTTTGGTGATCCTATTGATACTGCAAACCTCTCAAAAGAAGATAAGAAGAGAATTGCAGACATTGCGCGAGATCAAATTATCACCATGTATGAAAAGAACAAAGAAACTGTTTAAAATATAGGAGTAGCGGAATCATCAGATTCCGCTACTTATTTATTAATCTTTATTTAATATATCTACTACTTCAGAAAATCCCATTCCATGCGACGCTTTTATAAGAACAGTATCTCCGTCTTTTAAGATATCTGCTAAATTAACCAGCAATTCATTCTTAGTCTGAAACCATCTGATTTCAGATTTCTTACTCTCTCGATTTGCAATTATACTTCCATCGTACATATTCTTCGAAAGAATACCCGTGCATAATATCGTATCTATTTGTTTCTTTACTGCATATTTTCCTATCTCATTATGTAAAAAGGCCTCATCCTCACCCAGTTCGAACATATCTCCTAATATAGCTACCTTACGGCCCTTAGCTGTACTTAAAAGATCAACTGCTGATTTCATGGAAACCGGATTTGCATTGTAGCAATCATCTATCAGGATATATTTTGATGTCTCTACGATATTACTTCTACCTGCGACTGAAGAAACATTTTTGATACCATGGGCAATCTGTTCCATCGTAAGATTTAATAGTAATCCTACTGTGGTAGCAGCCAGTGCATTGTTTACCATATGGATGCCGGGAATCGGAATAATAACTCCTATTTCATCTAATCTTGCATGTATGATTGCTTCTGATCCCAGTAGACCATTATCCTTCAAATCGGTTGCATATACATCGAAGTCCTTACTTTTTCCATACCGGATGGGTTTTCTTCCAGCAACGGCATGAATGGTATTTAACTTATCGTCATCTCCATTGAGGCATACCAGTCCATTATCGGAAAGAAAATCAAATATTTCTGTTTTTGCACGAAGTATTCCATCCCTGTCTCCCAGAAATTCAAGGTGACACTGACCGATATTGGTTATAACACATATATCGGGTTTTGCTATTTTGCTAAGTCGGTGCATTTCTCCAAAATGACTGATTCCCATTTCTAATACTGCCACTTCATGCTCTTCTCTTATACTCAGTACAGTAAGTGGCAAGCCAACTTCATTATTAAAATTGCCCTGTGTCTTTAATACATTATACTTTTCAGCTAAAACGCTGGCGATAAATTCTTTCGTACTTGTCTTTCCAACACTACCTGTAATTCCAATCACTTTAACAGACAACTGCTCTCTATAATACTCCGCAATATCTTTTAATGCTTTAAAACAATCTTTTACCAAGATACAAGGTCCCGATTTCTCAGGCAAATTTTCGCATATAACTGCAGCGCAACCCTTTTCAAAAGCACTTTTGATAAACGTATGGCCATCCACTCTCTCACCTTTTGTGGCAATAAAAAGATTTCCTTCTTCTATTTTCCTAGAGTCAATCACCACACCGGTAATTTCCTGTTCACTATTTC
>CAZQTM010000415.1:0-1595 GCA_964595855.1 uncultured Lachnospiraceae bacterium
AGATGAATCTTATTATCTTAAGTTCTACACCTTTCAGGTTTGCAATGAGCAGTGATATCGAAAAGAAAAAAGCATGATTCGAGCTTGCTCGTAATCATGCTTTTTTCTTTTTGACAATAGTGCGAAGCACGTGACCGAGATGGAGCGCAAGCAAAATCGAGGTTTCACTGCTTGTGGTGCGAACCGGGTGACTTTTTCTTATTGTTTATGTTCTTGCGCCACTGCCCCGTTTCTTGCAATGTAGCATACTAATTCATTCTATTTTCTTGATTTAGTCACCCTGTATTGTGCAGTTCAGCATACTAAATCATTCTATTCTCCTAATTTAGTCACCACGTTTCGTGTGATGTAGCATACTAATTCATTCTAATTTCCTGATTTAGTCACCACGTTTCGTGTGATGTAGCATACTAATTCATTCTATTTTCTTGATTTAGTCACCTTGTATTGTGCAATTGAGCATACTAAAACATTCTATTTTCCTGATTTAGTCACCCTTTCTCGTGCCATATAGCATACAAATCCATTCTATTTACCTACATTAGTCACCTTCTCGAAGAATTGGAATCATTAAAGGAACGAATGACTGAGTTAGGAACAAAAAATCTCAGCGCTTATATGAGAAAGTTGGTACTTAAAGGTTATGTCATTAATATGGATATGTCTGATTTTAAGCAGCTTTTTCTAATTCTTTTTATAAAGGAGATAGTAATCTCATATTCCTGACCATTAAAAATTTAAACTTTTCTTTTCATACTTTTCAATAATTCTTTTTCTTCTTTACTTACCTGCAAAGACTCTCTTATTTTCTGTATTGCTTTGTTATAAGTAAAATCATCTAATTTACATTCCTTCAAATAGTTCATTACATATTTCGGATATTTAACATAAACCATAGAGATTGCCCAGGCAACTGCCATTTTAACGTAATAACCTTCATGATGAATACAATCTAATAGTAACAAAAATCGATCCTTATATTCATCATTAATATAATAATAAAGTCCCATAACAACTGCAAAACGAATATCGTACTCTTTTTCAGACTGAAAGAATTCTTGCAAAAATTTCCATACAGTATCTTTATATTTATTTGTAATTTTTAATCCACTACAAAAACTATCACAAGATGACCAGTTATCAATCTTATTTACATATATCCTGATATAGGGAAACAGCTCTTCTACTGTATATGGCTTCGCATATCCAATTACCATACCTTGTAACATTATTTCTTCAAAGTAGGTATCCTCTGCATGATCAAGATATTGTCTCCAGTCTTCTTTTGCAATTTTATTTGCAAGTTTACGAAGATTAGGAAGTCTGACACCCAATATATTGCTGACACCAGGCAAAAGTTTTGATGTAAAACTCTGATATTCAGGTTCTGCTAAAGAATATATCATTTCTTTTACACAAACTATTTCTTTATTTGCTTTCATAACTCTTTAACTCTTTAGCTTCTTCCTGATACAATACTGCATTGACGTGTATTTCCTTTATTTCATCTTCTGTTACTTTTCGGACTACTTTTGCTGGGCTCCCAATTACTAATGAATTATCAGATATTACTGTATTTTGTGTAACCAGTGCAC
>CAZQTM010000416.1:0-1591 GCA_964595855.1 uncultured Lachnospiraceae bacterium
GACGTAAAGTTGGTAAGACTGGTAAAAAATAGATAAGGAGAGTAAACAATGGTTAATAAGAAATCAAGACAAGAAGTTCGTGTTAACAAACACATGAAAACGCGTAACCGTTTCAGTGGAACAACTGAAAGGCCACGTTTAGCTGTTTTTAGAAGTAATAATCATATGTATGCTCAAATTATTGACGATACAGTTGGAAAAACTTTAGTTGCAGCTTCTACAATTGAAAAAGATGTAAAAGCAGAATTAGAGAAAACCAATAACGTTGATGCAGCAGCATATTTAGGAACAGTAATTGCTAAAAGAGCAATTGAAAAAGGCATTAAAGCAGTAGTCTTTGATAGAGGCGGCTTTATATACCAGGGCAAGGTTCAAGCATTAGCAGACGCAGCTAGAGAAGCTGGCCTGGAATTCTAGGAAGGGAGAAACAAACAACACATGAAGAATACAATCATAGATGCAAGCCAGTTAGAACTGACTGAAAAAGTTGTTACAATCAAACGTGTAACAAAGGTTGTAAAGGGTGGACGTAACATGCGTTTTACTGCATTAGTTGTAGTAGGCGATGGTAATGGACACGTAGGTGCTGGTTTAGGTAAAGCAACTGAAATCCCTGAAGCAATCCGTAAAGGCAAAGAAGATGCAACCAAAAATCTTGTTAATGTTGCACTTGATGAAAACAAATCAGTTACACATGACTATATTGGAAAATATGGTTCTGCAACTGTATTAATGAAGAAAGCTCCCGATGGAACTGGTATTATCGCTGGAGGTCCTGCACGTAATGTATGTGAACTTGCAGGTATCAAGAATATACGTACAAAATCATTGGGATCAAATAACAAACAGAACGTTGTTCTTGCAACAATCGCTGGTCTTGCAGCTTTAAAATCACCAGAAGATGTAGCTAAGAGTCGTGGAAAATCTGTTGAAGAAGTTATCAGTTAGGAGGAATAGTGATGGCAGCTAAAAAAGAAAAAATGTTAAAAATTACTTTAGTAAAATCTTCTATCGGCGCTGTTCCTAAAAACAGAGCAACTGTTGAGGCTATGGGACTTACCAAACTCAACAAATCTGTCCTTTTGCCAGATAATGACGCAACAAAGGGTATGATTCAAAAAGTAGGATATATGCTTAAAGTTGAAGAAGTAAAATAAATAATAAGGAGGTGTCAGCAAATGAGTAGAGAAAACTCACTCGAATTATCAAACTTACAACCAGCAGATGGTTCAAAACACAGTGATAATTTTAGAAGAGGTCGTGGACACGGTTCAGGAAATGGAAAAACCGCTGGTAAAGGTCATAAAGGACAGAAGGCTCGATCAGGAGCACCAAGACCAGGCTTTGAAGGTGGCCAGATGCCATTATACAGACGTCTTCCTAAGAGAGGATTTACGAATAGAAATACAAAAGTCATCGTAGGAATAAACGTAAGTGAGTTAGAAAGATTCAGAAGCGGCTCTACTGTAACAATCGAGAAATTGATTGAAGCAGGAGTTGTTAAGAATCCCAGAGATGGAGTTAAGATCCTCGGAAACGGAGAATTTACCAAAAAACTCAATGTTAAGGCAAATGCATTCAGTGCATCTGC
>CAZQTM010000417.1:0-1582 GCA_964595855.1 uncultured Lachnospiraceae bacterium
AATTCTACTTATCGCATCAATAATTTTTTGACTATTATTTTTATAATTTATTATAGATTCACAATTTGTTCTGCCCTTAACAGTGCTTCATCAATATGCCAGCAGAAATTGGAATCTCCAATTTCTATATCAAATCCTGCTTTTTTCATCATCGCTAACGGTTGTTCCTGAACATGAGAAAGTATGATTGTAATGCCCCTCTTCTTACAATCCATGACCATCTTCTTTAAGGAATGAAGTGCAGTTACGTCCATTGCCGGAACACTCCTCATGCGAAGAACAACAACTTTTATTCCCGGTTTTGTGGATATCTGTAAGAATTTATCGGCTGCAGCAAAAAACATAGGACCATAAATTTCGTATACAAGTGTTTTTTTTGGAACCTTCCTAAGATTGATGTTTTCAGAATCATTTTCTTCATCAATTTCATCCCCTAAATATTTCCAGCTTTTTATCTCTGTAACATCTGACATCCTTTTTAAGAATAGTAATGCCGCCATTACAATACCCACTTCAATGGCAACTACTAAGTCAAATACTACGGTTAAAATGAATGTGGTTACAAGCACAAGGATATCACTCTTAGGTGAGCGCTTTAATAACATTACAAATTCTTTCCACCCACTCATATTATAAGCAACCATAAAAAGAATTGCTGCAATCGCCGGCATCGGAATCCACGCCGCATAAGGCATTAAGACAACTAAAATGATTAGCAGCGTAATAGAATGAACCATACCCGCTATTGGAGTACGTCCTCCACTTTTTACATTGGCAGCTGTTCTAGCAATTGCTCCAGTAGCAGGGATACCTCCAAATAATGCAGATGCAATATTTCCTGCTCCCTGTGCAACCAATTCCATGTTTGGTTTATGTCGACTTCCTATCATACCATCAGAGACAACGCAGGATAATAAAGATTCGATACCTGCAAGAATCGCTATTGTTAAAGCATCCGGGAATAAATCTTTTATCATTGATACCGATACATTCGGGATGTTTATAGATGGCAGTTTGTTAGAAATCGTATATAAATCGCCAATGGTAAATACATCCATATTAAATAGCTTGACCAGTACTATAGCTACTATTACGGCAATTAGTGACCCCGGTATCACTTCATTTATCTTTGGCCAAAGAATCAGAATTGCAAGACATATGATACCAATCAATAAGGCCTGAAAATTAATAGTACTAATACTTGATACACATTCTTTTATTTTATCGATTGTATCAATCGGAGATTTTGTAAAGGTTAAACCAAGAAAATCTTTAATCTGACCAATAAAAATAGTTACTGCTATACCAAATGTAAAACCTGTCGTAATTGTATATGGTATAAAACGTATGAGATTGCCAAACTTTAATAACCCCAGAATAATAAGTATGATACCAGCCATAATCGTAGCAACAACTAATCCATCCATTCCCTTCGCTGCAACAATTCCGGCTACGATTGTTGCAAAAGCTGCGGTAGGTCCTGCTATTTGAACTCTACTTCCACCAAGAAATGATATAACGAACCCTGCGAAAATTGCTGTATAGATTCCCTGTTCCGGCCCCACTCCAGAGGCCAGTGCCA
>CAZQTM010000418.1:0-1575 GCA_964595855.1 uncultured Lachnospiraceae bacterium
CGACCGGATATATAAATCATAAAACATATGGAGAGGGAATGCTTCGTTCTATGAATGGAGATACATTAGAAATTGAATTTCAAAGTAAGACTGCTAAATGTAAGCTTAAATTTATGATGGAGAACGGATTGATTGAGTAGATAAAAGGGGAAGATGAAATGAAAGTGTTCTGGCTTCTTCTTATAGTCTATTAGATTTTGGTGTACCTGCTACGCTTTTGTTGGCGATAGCAGGTACTGTGTTTTTAGTTTAGCTATAATTATATTTTTATTTTTTCTAATTTACAAATTCTCTGAACCGCATATTTACCAGTCACAACTGCAACAGGGGTGCCGCCAGGAGGCATAATCCACATGCCTGCAAGCAAGCAGTTTGAAAGACCTTTGATTTTTCCATTATGCATCATTTGTTTGCTACCCGGTGCCATTACAAAACTCATCCATGAACCATGGTAAGTATTACAATATCTTTTATATGTCATGGGTGTATAGATATCGATTACGTGAAGTTTTCCAATCCATTCAGGGAATCTCTTCTCAATTCGTTTTTGTACTTCCTGTGCCATGTTTTCTTTATATTCGTTATATGCTTCTTTATTCAAATATAGTTTTTCCCACCAGAGATAATCCTGATCCCATTGGCTGATATGTACGTTTATGACAGTTTTTCCTTTCGGTGCGAATGATGGTTCATATGCATAATTACGAATACCCATCAGAGTCATTTCGGATTCTGCAATTTTAAACTTTTCTGTCTCAAATAGAAGAGAAGTAGGATAATCCTTTAAATCCATATCAACACCAAAGGATACATGTGCGGAGGTCGGAACTGGATTCTTCCTATAGTCAGCAAAGCAGGAATCAAGTTTTTTATCGTGATATTTATTTTGTAACAACGTATCAAATGTATATTTTACATCGCAGGCTGCTATGATATAGTCTGCATCTACTTTTGTACCATTCTGTAAGCGGATTCCGTCTGCATGATCATCCGCTACTATAATTTCTTCTACTTTTTCCCCTGTTACGACTTTCCCACCAAGGGATTCATATGTTTTTCTGATTCTTTCTGACATAGCAAGACTGCCATCTACCGGAATATCTCCATTTCCACTGATGACGGTGGCAAAAGTGAATACCAGTGTATAGGCATTGTAGTACTCCGGCATTATGGATGCAAATGCTTTCTGAAGAATTGGAGTCTTAAACTTCGCTGCATACTCTTCACAACTGATGCCACTATACTTCTTTTGCAGAGTACCAATGCCTTTCATTTTCATTCCCATTTTAATAATTTCTGGTAATGTATACATATCGATTGGTTTGTCTGCCGGAACATCCATAACAGCGGCCACTTTAATATCTTTTATTAGTTCTTCGATTAAATCTCTATCTTCGGGTCCGACTTTAAGTAATTCTTCCCTAAGTTTATCGATATCATTATAGAAACATACTTTTTCATCATCAAATTCCATAACAGTATGGGTTTTCAAATGTATAAGTTCAATATCATCTCCAAGGGCGCCAAGATCACGCCATAGTTGATTCATCAAAGTACCCTCTTTTGTTCCTGTCA
>CAZQTM010000419.1:0-1565 GCA_964595855.1 uncultured Lachnospiraceae bacterium
CCTACTCCATGTAGTAAGTCAAATGGTATTCCTGCAATAAAATAGGAAAAAGCTGCTTGTGGGCCGCTTAAGACTAAGGTTGTAAAGGATGATAATAACCCAAATGAAAGTCCAAACAAAGTTGAAAAAAACATCCAAAACCATAACGATGTATATTTTCGAAAAATCATTGTAAGGATTGATAAAAGAGGCCAAATGTACAGATATACAAACCACCAGATACCAAATCCATATAAGAAGCCTTCTAAAATAATAAATATGAATATAGCATATAACACTTTTGGGCCAAATTTCAATGTATACAGGATAATAAACAATGTCACCGGTTCTATATTGGGTAGAAATGACATTGCTAACTTTCCTGCCTCTATAGTTGCTACCATCATGCCAACTAAGGCAATATCTTTACTGCCCAGTCGTGTATTCAATTTTAAACTCGTCCTTATCATTAACCGGCTGTTCCTCAATTCCATAATTACAATATTCATTGTTTATATAGAATGCCCAGTATGCTCCATCAGCATTAAAATCAGCTGTTACATCGTTAACTGTCGTAATCATCAGTCCGTAATCTGAATCATCACCGGAATATGTCAACCCGTCAACTTCATCCATAACCTGTTTTAATGTCTCAGCATCGGTGTGAACCGTATAATCTGTTTCCTGTTTGTTATTATCAACAACTGCGATGGTAACCGTTTTTGCTCCTTTTGAAGCAACTGGTTTAAATGCATTATAAGAAAATATTAAACCTGCAACTACAACTATGAGTATTAAAATACCGATTACTATCTTTTTTACTTTTCCTTGTTTCATAATAATCTCCATTCCGCCCTTCGGCAATATTTACAGAAAGGAAATATATACAGCAAAAAACCTCTTAGCAAAGTAAGAGGTAACATTTAATATCAGCAAATTTCCTGATCTAGATGTACCATAACCAATCACTCGTGGTTTTTTGAAGTACAAAGCTAAGGCAGGTCTTCTGACTTTAATATCATCACATCGTTCTTCCCTTCCCGAATTCTCATTCAGTGGTCTCTTTTGTAAATATTAGAACGACATTCCATTATTACAGCGACGAGATCGTACAGGATTTTCACCTGTTTCCCTTTTCACCTGACCAATTGCCAGGCACCTTATCTATCCATATTCTGTTTATGCAAAAAAGTGTAACATGATTCCTTTATCTTTTCAACTATTAATCCTTCCAGTGAAGTCTGTGAAGATCTCCTTCTAACTGCATATGCGAAAAGTTATTTTGTCTTAGTGCTTCATACAATACAATCGAAACGGAGTTTGATAAATTCAAGGAACGAATTTTATCAAGCATTGGTATTCTCACACACGTTTCTTCATAGTCTACTAATATCTCTTCGGGAATACCGGCACTTTCCTTTCCAAACATGATATAATCATCCGGTCCATAGGTTACATCTGTATATATGTGTTTTGCTTTCGTAGTAGCCATCCAGATTTTTGCATTAGGATTCTTTATTAGGAAATCTTCAAAATTGATATATCTTCTAACGTCCAGATGTTCCCAATAATCCATACCTGCCCTT
>CAZQTM010000420.1:0-1564 GCA_964595855.1 uncultured Lachnospiraceae bacterium
TTTACTGCAATGACTGCTGCAGCACCCTTATGCTTAATAAAATCCCACTTTGCAGTGTTACCATTGGGTATTTTCATAACATCCTGATAGTAATCAATAATTGACCCTTTGGCTATCAGATTTCTCTCAAGTCGTTCATATTTCTCAGGCATTACCAGTCTCCATTAATTCATATTTGATAACAGTTTTTCAACGCTTGATAATTTTACACACAGGACAAAAACATCTGTCGCATCAGCCATCTCCTGAGGTGTTGGAAATGAAGGTGCGATTCTTATATTGCTGTCTTTTGGATCCTTGCCATAAGGGAATGTTGCACCTGCACCTGTAAGTATTACGCCAGCTTCTTTACATTTTTTTACGATATCTTTTGCACAGCCTTCCATTGCATCAAAAGATATAAAATATCCACCATTAGGATTTACCCATGTACCGATATCCAGTCCCTTTAATTCCTTCTCAAACCGTTCAATTACCGCCTCAAATTTAGGACGTAATAAATCAGCATGTTTGCTCATTTGTTCTTTAATGCCCTCGAAATCTTTAAAATATCTTACATGCCTTAACTGATTCATTTTATCAAAACCAATAGTCTGGATTGTAAGTGTCTTTTCCATCCACTTGAGGTTTTCTTTTGAGGAAGCCACAGCTGCAATTCCGGCTCCTGCAAAACTTACCTTTGAAGTTGAACAGAATTCGTAAACCATATCAGGGTTACCGGCTTTCTCACATTCACTTATTATATCTAAAAGAGTATCTTTTTTGTCTTCATACAAGTCATGTACTGCATATGCATTATCCCAGAAAATTCTGAAGTCTTCTGCTGCCGGCTTCAAACTAGCAAAAGCCCGAACTGTTTCATCTGAATATGTGATACCCTGTGGATTGGAGTATTTTGGAACACACCAGATACCTTTGACAGATTTATCATTTTCTACATATTCTTTCACAACTGCCATGTCAGGTCCATCTTGCGTCATATCCACATTAATCATCTCTATACCAAATAACTCAGTAATAGCAAAGTGTCTGTCATATCCAGGTACCGGGCATAAGAACTTAACTTTATCTAATTTACACCATGGTGTTCCACCATTCACACCAAAAGTCATTGAACGGGAAATGGTATCATACATGATTGGCAAACTTGCATTACCGCAGGCAATTATCTTATCCGCAGAAACACCTATCATGTCACCCATTAATTTCTTTGCTTCAGGTATACCAGTCAATTCACCATAATTTCTACAGTCTATACCAGTATCTGTCTTAGGATTGGAATCCTTATTAAGAACAGATAGTATCTCCATACCCATATTAAGCTGTGCTGATGAAGGTTTACCCCTTGCCATATTAAGGTTCAATCCCTTACCTTTTGCATCTTCATATGCCTTTTCTAACTCTTCTCTTAAACCTACTAATTCCTCACGCGTCATATTCTTGTATGATTTCATACTCAGTCCATCCTTTAACTCGCAAATTACATCATAGTATAATCGTATACAATCATGCATCAAAGCTATTCTACAATAATTTTTTACAATACACAAGAAAAATATTCTAT
>CAZQTM010000421.1:0-1558 GCA_964595855.1 uncultured Lachnospiraceae bacterium
AGCGATACTGAATACCCAGCTTTACGTTCTGGCTTAAGGACTGGCTTTCCTGTTGCGTCATAATAAGCGATTTATACTACATAGCAAAAGATATTTGAAATACCCCGCTTAAGGGCAAGTTTTACCCCCCTATTAGGTAGTTTTTACCCCTACTGGCATAAATATTTTTGGAATTTATCAATAAACTCCTTCTTGTTTCTACCTATCTCAATATTATGTAAATAAAACCGACCAGATCCTATAAGCCAAAAGACTTTGTCTATATTGTATGGTGTGTCATTACATACATGAGCCATTTCTATTACGGCTTTGTAGGCTTCATAATCGCTATTTTCACAAAAGCCAAATGCATAGAAAATTTCTTTTATATGAATATCCGGCTTAGGATATTGGTCATATCCTAATTCCTTTAAAAAATCACAAGCCAAAGGAAATCCTAAACCAAATACTTCTTTTTCTAATATCAGTGGCAATGCTGCTGATGATAAACTGTTATAAGAAAAGCTGGATATAAACTTGTCGAAGTCCTCTGCAGACTTAAATTGATTAATAAATTTTGCTGCTGAAATTACAGATTTAGAATACCGTTTCCATAGATTGCTTTTACTATTTGCATTTTTAACCGTAAACGTATCACAGAATTTTTCAAACAACGAATCCGAATTGTATTGTTGTAAAATTTTCTCAACATCGTAGTGATAAAAAATCTGTTCAAAAAAATCTTTCCTAGCATCATTCCACAATCCAATTACGTTTGGCATCATCTGACTGTTTTGCAATGAGCCGAGCAATCCATATAAAAGCTCATTCTTTGTTTCAAATGTCTTTTTAACATTAAAGTACTTCTGAACTTCATTTCCTTGTAATTCTGGCGGGGTAATTTCCAACAAATATTCTTTTGCCTTCGAATAGCATTCTTGCATTTTTTCTTCCTTAGTTATCTTCATATAACTTTGATTTAAGCCTAACGAACTCACTTCCCCACCTCCAACAATAAATATCGGAATGTACCATTTCTCGCAGATGATAACTTGCTGTATTCTTTCCATTGAAGCATGTAATCACCTGCCAAATTTATTGATCTTTCTCTGTTTTTGATTGTACCGGCTCCTGGATTGCCAATCCAACTCAAGGTGCCGCTCTTTTTACATCCCTCATGGATTCGATATGAGTCACAAACAGTTTCCTTTGAGCTTCTTGGAACAACCCAATATGATGGATCGTTTGAAAGCATAATTGCATAACCTTTTTCAAACGTGCTAATTGTATTTTTTAAAAATTCGATTCTTTCAACATCAATCAAATAATCATATCTACCTAAATCCTGAGCTCCATGATTTTTAAGGTTATAATATTCCCCATCCACTTCCATCTGTGTCATTAACGTTTTGTATTTTAATTCAATTGGAAAGCCCATTTCACCTATTTTTACAAGCATGTCTAAGTGCATATTAGGATATTTTGCAGGGCAATATTCCAATCTTACATTTGCATCCGGATATGCCTTCTGGATTTCCCAAGCTAATGCAAATTGAAAATCTGCTTCGGAATGAAAAAT
>CAZQTM010000422.1:0-1557 GCA_964595855.1 uncultured Lachnospiraceae bacterium
AAAAGAAGGAGGAGTTAACATGCTGAATTATGCACGTTATAGGAGAAATCCGGTTCTGAAATATGATAACAGACAGTGGCCGGTAAAAGAAATTGAAAAAGCACCAATGTGGTGTAGCGTTGACCTACGGGATGGTAATCAAGCACTAATTGATCCAATGCAGGTTGATGAGAAGATAGAGATGTTTCAGTACCTAATTAAACTTGGATTTCGAGATATAGAAATTGGTTTTCCTGCGGCTAGCCAGATTGAATATGATTTTCTTCGTCAGTTGGTTGATCGTAAACTAATACCAGATGATGTACGGGTTCAGGTTCTTACTCAGTGCCGTGAAGAATTGATCGATAAAACGTTTGAAGCAATACAGGGAATTAAAAAGGTAATTGTACATATTTATAATTCAACATCCACGCTACAGAGAGATGTTGTTTTTAACATGAACTGCCAGGAGATTATCAATATTGCGGTAAATGGCACAAAGATGGTTAAAGAACGTGCAAAAAATTTCCCGGGAGAGATTTTTCTGGAATACTCGCCTGAAAGCTTTACAGGAACAGAGCTGGATTTTGCACTTGATATTTGCACGGCAGTACAAAAAGCATGGGGTGCTACAAAAGATAATAAAATTATTATTAATCTTCCATCTACAGTGGAAATGACTACTCCTAATGTTTATGCAGATCAAATTGAATGGATGAATACCCATTTTCAAGACAGAGAAAGTATATTATTAAGTGTTCATCCACATAATGACAGAGGTACTGGAGTGGCCAGTACAGAACTTTCCTTACTTGCAGGTGCAGAACGTGTGGAAGGGACACTTTTTGGAAATGGAGAGAGAACCGGTAATGTAGATGTTCTAAATGTCGCATACAATATGTTTTCCCAGGGTATTAATCCGGAATTAAATATTGAACATGTTAATGACACTATTGAGATTTATGAAAGATGTTGTAAAATGCAAGTGCATCCTAGACATCCATATGCTGGTAAACTTGTATTCACGGCTTTTTCCGGTTCCCATCAGGATGCTATTAACAAGGGTGTTAAAGCAATGAAAGAACGGGGCGGTATGCACTGGCAGGTTCCATATTTACCAATTGACCCTGCAGATATCGGAAGAGAATATGAACCAATAGTCAGAATCAATTCTCAATCTGGAAAGGGCGGAGTTGCTTTTGTTATGGATATCTACTTTGGCTTCAAACTGCCAAAGGCTATGCATAAAGAGTTTGCCAATGTAATTCAGAAATTATCAGAAAAGCAGGGTGAGGTTTCCCCGGATGAAATCATGGCTAAATTCAATGAAGAATATATTGACCGCAAAGAACCGCTTCACTTTAAGAAGATTAAGATTGATGATTTGAGTGAAGAGGTTGAAACCAATTTTGATACGAAAGTAACAGTTACCTTTACAGATCATGGTAATGTAAAGACCTTTGAAGGAGTTGGTAATGGACCAATTGATGCGGTAAAACGAGGAATACAGGAATCACTTGGACTTGATATTAAGATACTTGATTATTCGGAGCATGCATTACAGAGTGGTTCTAATTC
>CAZQTM010000423.1:0-1556 GCA_964595855.1 uncultured Lachnospiraceae bacterium
AATCAAAATTATACTTAAAGACCATACACAGTTTCTTATTACAACTGCTCCATATTCTCTGCCTTTACGATTTGATTTCCGCCTCTTAGCTTTGATTCATACATATACTTGTCAGCACTCTCATATAGCTGGTTGAAATTCATTCCCTCCGCCGGTGCCACTGCAATTCCGACGCTAATCGTAATTGTCATATCCCAGCAAAATTCTGCTGCTATTCCTTCTACTGCATTCATAAAAGTCTTCATACGTTCTTCTATTTCCTCTATTTTATACACTTCTTTTAAGAAGATAGCAAATTCATCTCCGCCTAATCTTCCAATAATATCTTCTCCCCGGAAAAACTCCTTCATCAGTTCCGCAATCTTTATAATCAGGCGGTCACCTTCCACATGCCCTAATGTATCATTTACCCGTTTAAATTTATCTACATCAAAAAGTATCAAAACACTATTTTCTTTTTGCTCTTTCAGGAAAAAACCATCTAAAAAAAGTTCGAAAGAGCCATGGTTTCGTAATGCAGTCATAGAATCCAACTGCGCTAATTTTATTAGCTCGTTATTTTTTTCACGTGAATGCAAAAACAAGTATATGGAAAGTATCAATATTATTTTTACACAAATGCCAATTGTGGCCATCATTGTATCGCTAAAATCTTTTGTAATGATTTCGTTTGGAAATGTCAAAAGCAGCTTCCAATCGTTAATTCCAATTGGACAATAATAAGCATAGTTTTTATGCAGCTCCTGCTGATAAGTTATTACTTTGGACTCCCCACTTTGTATAGTTCCTTCTTTTCCACTTGTTATAATCAAATCCACCGTTTTATCTTCCGGTCCTACTAAGATTTCTCCATCTGGCTTATAAATATAAGCATGCCCTTTCCCATCAAAATAATCTGTATTCAAAATGGTTTCCAATGAATCCAATTCATAAATTCCGATGATCATGCCAACGACTTCCTGATTTTCATAAATCGGTGCATAAACCACCACGTTCTTTTTTCCGTTTACTATAGAAGTCTGTACCTGTGAAATTCCGCTCTTACCTTCTGCTGCTCTTTGTATATATTCACGTCCTTCTGCATTTGTACGAACGCCCTCTGAAGATATTGCATCTCCGTTTATTTTAGTCAGCCACATTCTGCTAAAATCTAATTTTTCACTCATTGCATGCAGCTCCTGCAATGCCTCTTCTGAATGAATGTCTTTATATCTTTCAAATCCTATCGCAGAGGCATCTAGCAGAGCTACTGAATCCTTCATATGTCGATTAATATGTCCTGCTATTTGTTCTCCGGTTTCCTCCAGTTGACGCTCATATTGCATGCTAATTCTTTGCATGGAAAAAGATACATAATCATAAACAGATACACAAAGGAAAATGACCCCTATTATGCATAAAAATTTTTTATTTATTGGTTTTTCCAGATATTTTTTGGCTTTGTTCATTTGGCAACCTTTCTCAAAAAACAAATATCAAGTACTGTTTATGTACTACTTAATTATTACCTAAATTCCACGTGCATTTTTTATTAGCTTAAAAGAACACTATTTCAA
>CAZQTM010000424.1:0-1551 GCA_964595855.1 uncultured Lachnospiraceae bacterium
ATAAGAGAACAAAAAATGAGAAAAACATAAAAAGGCTCACCACATGCATAAAAAAATATGCTGCCCCCAAAAAGGCAGATATTACGATATTTCTTCGGAAATATATAATAAACAATTAAAAAAATTGGTAAAAATCTAAAAAGAAAAGTTAAGCTGCTGAAAACCATATATGTATCCTTTCAAAAATATGTATCAAAATATGACACCATTTGCAATTATAACGCAAATTAATATAAATAAAATAAAAATTTATAAACAAATTAAATATTAAGAAAGTATTTAGGTTTTATCCTTTATAACATATGATAGGTAACAATATTACAGTATAAATTATTATATATTTTTAAGAAAAATTTTATTGACTTGTAAAATAAAAGAAAGTAATATTGAACACTGTTAATAAATAACATTGTTAATTAATTATATCTATAGAAAGTAAGATAGGACGGAATTATATGGATAGGGAAAAGGAACTATATGAGGAAATATATCAATCCCTGCATAAAATGAAAAGTATCAGACTGGATGCATTATTTGATGGATTAACTCATCATGAATTTATTATTATGCAGATAATTGAGAAAAAAATGCGGGAAAATGGAAAAGGAATTTATGTTTCAGAAATAGCCGACTATATGAATGTTAGTACACCGGCAATTTCCAGAAAATTAGGTATGCTTGAAGAAAAGGGATTTATTATTCGAAATACGGATGAGGAAGATCGGAGAAATACATACGTATGCCTAACGGATAAAGGAAAAATAGTAAGAAGAGAATCGTGTAAAAAAATGAAGACTTTATCGATGCGAGTAATAAAGAAAATGGGATGTGACAAAGTTGAAAAAATGATTAATCTTTGGGATGAATATTCACAGGAAATTCAAAATGTAGCAGAAATGATGAAACGAGGAGAATAAGATGTTTAAAATACTAAAAAATTTAGGGGAATCAAAGACGTCAGTAATACTTATTATTTTGCTATTGATATTACAGGCATATTGTGACTTGGCATTACCACAGTATACCTCAGATATTGTTGACGTCGGAATTCAACAGTCTGGTATTGCAGATGTAGCACCACAGAAGATTAGAAAAGATACAATGGAAAATCTGATTCTGTTTATGCCGGATCAGGATGTTACTTATTTAAGTCAGTATTATAAACAAACGGACAGTAATGTATTTGAATGTACTACAAAAGATAAGCAAGTGATAGAAAATCTGAATACCATCTTTGGTGTTCCAATGTTAATGCTTACTTCTTTAAATAGTTCAGCTGACTCTTCTACGGAAAAGATGTCAGATTTATCTATGGAAGCTTTCTCAAAGATGGATATGAATACATTAAAACAGATGTATCACGCTGGACAGATTACAAAAGATCAGATTATGAAAATGCGTAGTCAGATGATGATTAAATTTGGGGATATGAGTGAATCCATCATCTCACAGAGGGCAATTCTTTTTGTGAAACAGGAATATGAAGCATTAAATATTGATTTAGGTAAGATGCAGATTGATTACCTATTATTTAAGGGAATTCAAATGCTG
>CAZQTM010000425.1:0-1546 GCA_964595855.1 uncultured Lachnospiraceae bacterium
TAATTGCAACATTTGCAGCAATTCAGGAAGGACATTTAATCAGAACAAAGCAACCGATAGGAGGCGAGCAATGAATATCAAACAAGAGTTAAAAAAAAGAGTTGGGTTTATGGATCAAATACGGTTGAACGATTTAGAAATCGACCCATTGACAATCAAGGCAATCATGATAAATGAGGTAGTACCTGCTGACTCTGCGGGGGATTTTTATGGAGAGCCTGACGCAGATTACTTGAAAACAACAATTCCACTTTTTCAAAAAGCGGGAATTGAGGTAAATAACATACAGGATATTTTACAAAAAGGCATTTATATAACAAACGCGGTAAAAACTCCAAAATCGGACTACACAATCGAAAGAAGCAGTATAGAGAATAGTTTACCTTATTTGGAACATGAAATTGCGCTATTTCCGAATGTCAAAGTAATTATGCTAATGGGCGATGTTGCAAAAAAATCATATAACATGATTACTAAAAAAGTGACAAAGAAAAATGTGGTTCCCGCTATTTCAACTTACAAGATGAGAAATAGCGAAATATATTATGGGAATATTCGGATTATACCATCCTATATCATGACTGGCGGTAATATATTAATAGAAAAATCGAAGTTTCAAATGGCTTCAGAGGATATTGCTAAAATGGTTGACATAATTGAAAGATAAATAATAACCTAAATAAAAAAAGGAGGGAAATGCCACAATGGAATTGACACAAGCGCAACAGGAAATACTTGATGGTTCACAAGGGGAAGTCATGGCGAAAGTCTTACAAACCCTTGTAATGTTTGGCGATATTTTTGGAGCAGAAAAGCTCGTCCCAGTGACTTATAAAGATGGTCATCTTGTTACAAGCTTTGGTATTGCTATTCTGAAACCATTATTCTCAACCATGGATAAGCTGATTGAAGCAGATATCCATACACAGGGGAAACTTACAGTTGACCCTAGGCCGATTGATTATGAGAATGTGAAATGTACACCTCTTGAGAAAATTGTTTTTCATGTCATGTACAAGAAGCAAAAGGACTATGAAGAGCAGCTTATGAAAGTAGGATTACGTGATACGGATGCGTTTACATGTGCATCGTATCTTCCTGAGGTTGGTAATATTCCGAAAAAAGGTGATGTTTTGTCATGGGCAGAAAGTAGTGCAGTTGTTTATGTCAATTCTGTTTTGGGTGCAAGATGCAACCGTAATAGTGGAATGCTTGATTTATTTGGCTCCATAGTTGGTTACGTTCCTTATTTTGGACTTGTTACAGATGAAGGACGTAAGGCAACCTGGAAGGTATATGTCAGAACATCCAAATTACCGGAAGCTCAGATTCTTGGAAGTGCCATTGGTATGAAGGTCATGGAGGATGTACCTTATGTATATGGACTGGATAAATTCCTCGGTAAAGAATTAAATGATGATAGTACAGCATATTTGAAGGATTTTGGTGCAGCAACTGCATCCAATGGCGCAGTTGGTCTTTATCATATTGATAATCTTACGCCGGAAGCAAAAGAATTTGGGGAATCCCTAATTAATGAAAATGC
>CAZQTM010000426.1:0-1533 GCA_964595855.1 uncultured Lachnospiraceae bacterium
AGAGATATTACATAATTTATGCAATCGCTTTAACAGCAGGTCTTTATACATTAGTTAGCTCTACATTCTGGGTGATTCCAATCTGCATGACAGGCGGTCTCTATCTATTAATAAATAAGGAATATAAGAAATTAATAAAACTTATTTTGTATTCCTTACTTGCAGCTGCAATGACGTTCTTTTTATATACTTTGATTTGGCTTGCTATCGGCTCTAATTTATTAAGCAAGGACGCAACATCAGCATATTATGGAATATATCAAGTGAAAATTATTTTAAGAGACCCAATTCAGGCATTTCTTACAGGTGTTAATTACATGCTGAGTACACCATATGTGCAGAGTATAGGCAGGACACAGGTCATTCAGGAATTATTCTTTTACCTGACCTCTCTCTTTGGTCTTTTTTATAATGGTAAGGGGACATTTATTGTGGTGCTGTTAGGAATAGGATCAATTTTTTCATTCTTTATAGTATTAAAATATAATGCATCACAAAAATCATGCTGTTTTATGAATCTTTTTATCATGGTTAGTATTTTACTAATGCCATTAATGCTTATTATTCAGAGTGTGCAACCATACAAGAGAGTATTTAGCTATTTTGCGGTACCATATGGTTTATTGATATCTTTTTTTATGTATTATTTTTTGAATAAATTATCAAGTGATAAGTTTAAATCAATATTTGCTTATCCCATTATTTGTATCATTGGCATTTTTTCCTTTACGTTATTATTTTCTGATTATTACACAGCTCAGTATGCTGACCGGGAAAACAAGGTTTTTGAAATATTAAGTGAAGCAGATGTATCCAGTATTCAAAAAATGTATTATACAGATGATTATCAAAAGTATATTTTTAAATTTTATTATGACCTTGAACCAGAAGAGGTTGAATTAAAAGACAGCGATTATATTCTTGTTTCAAAGGAAGTTTTAAAACCATCTTATGAACAGCCTGTATGGCCAGTTTTTATGGCTTATGGTGGACTGGATATGGAATATATAGGAAGTAATTTTTCTGAAATTGGTGAGAATGATATGTATTTTCTTTATCAAAGAAAGGAATAATTTGGGGGTTACCTTTACTAGACATGAAACTTAAGATGTGCTATTATAACTAATGGACTGTAACAAATTTGTAATATTTGTACGTTTTTACGTAATATGCACCCGTAGTCTAATGGATAGAACGGAGGCCTCCGACGCCTTTAATGCAGGTTCGATTCCTGTCGGGTGCATTACCGAAAAAAGGCTAATCAAAAGAAATTGGTCATAAATAAGACAGATATTGGAAAGGCAGGGTTTTAAGTTGAATAATAAAAAGAACTGGAAAGATAGAAGAAATGCATTACTTGAATGGTTTAAGGATCTCGCCGGTTTAATTATGGAGAATAAAAGAATTACAATTATTGTATTAGTTTTTGTTGTTCTGGTTATTGGTATGATTGCTCTTAGCAATATCATTGGAAAAAACAGCAAGAGTAAAGAAGCAACATTAATGACCGAATCGGAAGGTACAGAGGAAACT
>CAZQTM010000427.1:0-1526 GCA_964595855.1 uncultured Lachnospiraceae bacterium
GACGAGGCAGACTCAAAATCTGTTGTGGGCAACCACGTGCGGGTTCAAGTCCCGCCGCCGGCAGATATAAAAGTCCTACAAATCCAAGAATATGGGATTGTAGGGCTTTTCTTTTTTGGTAATAGTGGTACGAAAGTGCTTCTGGATATAATAGCGAAAAACAACAAAATTATATAAAAAACAACTTGAGTATTGTACAAAATAGCTATATGATATAGGTGATGGATATAAACTATCAAAATTAAAGGAGGATTTGAAATGATTTCTTTTTTTGTGTGCCTGGCTTTACTAATTGTTGGGTATTTGGTGTATGGAAAAATTGCAGAGAAGGTTTTTGGGCCGGATGACAGACAGACACCCTGTGTGGCACATCCAGATGGAGTAGACTTTACACCGATTAAACCTTGGAGGGCTTTTCTAATCCAGTTATTGAATATAGCTGGCTTAGGACCAATCTTTGGGGCATTATCTGGTGCAATTTGGGGTCCATCCGTTTTTTTATGGATTGTATTTGGATCTATTTTTGCAGGTGCAGTTCATGATTTCTTAAGTGGTATGCTTTCTATCAGGAACAACGGAGCAAGTATATCAGAAATAGTAGGTATTTACCTTGGTCCTGTAATGAAAACAGTTATGCGTATCTTTTCTGTTGTACTACTTGTAATGGTTGGAGTAGTATTTATGGTAGGGCCGGCTGGTCTTTTAGCTTTATTAACACCCGATATTCTCGATGTTAAATTTTGGACTATTATAGTATTGATTTATTATTTCCTTGCTACTCTCTTACCAATTGATAAACTGATTGGCAGACTGTATCCATTCTTTGGTATCTGTCTGATTATTATGGCAGTAGGTATTGGTGGAGCGACATTATTGAATCAAGGCGCAAGACCAATGATGGAAATATCGTTAGCAAATCTTCATCCAGATGCCAAACCAATTTGGCCTCTTATGTTCATTACAGTTGCTTGTGGAGCAATTTCAGGTTTCCATGCTACACAGTCTCCAATGATAGCTAGATGTATGACATCAGAGAGACAGGGCAGAAAAATATTCTATGGTGCTATGATAGCAGAAGGAGTTATTGCTTTAATCTGGGCAGCTGCAGGATGCGCATTTTATGAGAAAACTGGCGGATTAATGACAGGCCTGTTAGCAGCAAAAGGTGGAAACTCAACAACAGTTTATGATATGTCAATGTCACTTTTGGGACCAGTAGGTGGAGTATTAGCAATGATAGGAGTTATTGCATGTCCAATTACCTCTGGAGATACAGCTTTTCGTAGTGCAAGATTAACAATTGCCGACTGGTTCAAGATTGACCAGAAGGATGTTAAAAAACGTTTAGCATTATCTCTTCCTTTATTAGCAGTAGGATATTTGATTTCATTTGTAGATTATCAAGTTATTTGGAGATATTTCTCATGGTCAAATCAAACTTTAGCAATGATAGCACTTTGGGCTGGAGCAACATATCTTGCTAAATTTAATAAGAACCCATTATCAAGTTTGATGGCAGCAATACC
>CAZQTM010000428.1:0-1523 GCA_964595855.1 uncultured Lachnospiraceae bacterium
CATAATGAAAAGAACAGCAGAACAGGAACAATAGAGAGACCGGTTGAGGGTGTAATCAATATTTTAAAACGTTTGTACGCAGAACATGAGAATCATGATAGCATACAAAAGTACTTTAGTATGAACCCTTGTCAATCATGTAACGGAGAGAGACTAAATGAGGTAGGAAGACTGGTTACCATGAACGGAATTCGTTATCCTGAGGCTGCAAAAATGACTTTTACTCAAGTGATGGATTTTTGCAAAAATATATCAAATTCCATTTCAGAGAATGAGTATGAATTGGTAAGAAGCAGTATTCAGAGCCTTTATTTAACTGCAAAGAATGCGTGCAGTCTTGGTATCGGACATCTTAATCTTGATCGAACAACCACCCATATATCGGGAGGAGAAGGACAGAGACTGAAGCTCTTAACGGTGATGCAAAATGATATGAGTGGTATCCTTTATGTTTTTGATGAGCCATCCAAAGGGCTACATCCAAAGGATTATGCGTCTGTTATCTGCATGATGAAGCAATTAAGAGAAAAGGGCAATACTGTCTTAATGGTAGAACACAATGAGGATATGATAAAAATTGCAGACTATTTTATTGAGATTGGCCCGGGTGCTGGCAATCATGGAGGAATGATAACCGGACAAGGTTCCTTAGTGGAAATGGAACAAAATAAGGATACACAGTTTTACAACTTTCTTAATAGAAAATTATTAGATAGTACAATGACCAAAAATAATTATAAGTTTTTAACATGCGAACACCTAGGGAAAAACAATTTAAAAGACATAACCATTCATTTTCCTCAGTATGCATTAACCTGTATCTGTGGGGTAAGCGGAAGTGGTAAATCAACATTGATGAAGCAAGAGATATACGAATACTTTAGAAACACAAAAACCTTTTCTGAAGTTGTAATAGTAGATCAGGCGGAAATTGGAAGGACAATACGTTCTATTCTTGCAACTTATATTAATGTCATGGATTCTATCAGAATGATTTTTTCGAATACCTTACTAGCGAAAGAATTGGGATATGATGATAAGGTATTTAGTTTTAACAATGAAGATGGACAGTGCGAATGTTGTAAAGGAAGTGGAAGGATAAAGAATGATTTCATAGAAGATTCCTGGACAGTATGCCCTTTATGTAAAGGAAAAAGATATAAGAAGAATATCCTAAATGTAAAATATAAAGATAGAAACATAGATGATGTTCTAAACTTATCTGTTGAAGAGGCTATCCTTTTCTTTGATGATGTTCCAGAAATTAAAATACCATTACAAATGATGCTGGAAGTGGGATTATCTTATTTAAAACTTGGTCAGAGCACATTATCGCTATCAGGAGGAGAAGCAGCAAGAATTAAACTGGGGAAACAGTTGATGGAGAAGAACAATGTACTATATCTTTTGGATGAACCAACAACAGGACTGCATTTTTCCGATGTGGAGCATTTGATGTCACTGCTACGTAAACTAATAGGCTCTGGAAATACCATTGTAGCAATAGAACACAATAAACTTTT
>CAZQTM010000429.1:0-1514 GCA_964595855.1 uncultured Lachnospiraceae bacterium
ACATTTGTGTGTATCTGAATCCATGGTTCTCTTTTGCAGTTCCAAAGATTCGTTCAATTGTTTCTTTTCGATGAGAGTATAAATCTTTCATTCCTTCTGTATGGCGAAGATCTTCGCATACTTCCATGTAATCTTCCCAAACATGACGAGTTACCAGCTTTACATGATTCTTGCTTAGTGTACACTGGCTTAGGTACTCACAATTTTCACATACATGGCTGCAACTCTTATACTCTCTATAGCCATCACGATTCGTTGTGCTATAACTTAATACCTGATTGTTTGGACAAATGTAACAATCATTATATTCGTCATAAACATACTCGTACTTTTTGAAAAATCCATCTTTTGTCATGGGTCGTTTGTATGGAAAGACAGGTTTTACTTCATTATCAAGGAGAAGCTTTGCAATAGCCGGAGTTTTATATCCTGCATCCACAACACAGTATTCCATACCAATGCTTTGCAGTTTGTCATACAGTCCTTTGAACGTACGGCTGTCATGTTCATTACCTGGGTTTACTGTAAAGTCTAAAATCCATCCGTTTTTGTCGCAGGCAGTTTCAATTCCATATGCAAATACGTTTTTATGTTCGCCTTTCCGAAACCAGCCACTTTCCGGATCTGTCGTGCTGCACTTAATGGTTTTACCATCCAAGGGAACATCGTCAGTGAAATCTTCAAACTGATCTCCGCTTCCTGCGGATGGCTTATGGTCATCATCCTCTTTTTCCTTTAATGGCTTTTTCCCATGAATCTCACGATCGGAATCAATCTCTTTTCGTAGCATTTCCTCGTAGAAGAGGGTTTCTTGTTGTGCAATTCGTTTCTGCATCTTTTTATTATTGGCACGAGCCTTTACATGTGTTGCATCCACAAATACTTCAGTAGGATCAACAAGCTTAAATCGATAGCATTCTTCTAAGATATGCTGAAAAATCTGTTCAAACAAATCGGTATTTTTAAATCGTCTAGTGTAATTCTTTCCAAAGGTGGAGAAATGAGGAACGGAATCATAAAGTTCAAGACCAAGGAACCAGCGATACGCCATATTTACATCTATTTCCTTAATTGTCTGACGCATACTTTTAATTCCGTAAAGATACTGAATCAGGGGAATCTTAATAAGAGTAACGGGATCGATACTGGGTCTGCCTGTTTCAGTTGAATATTTATCTTTTACTAGATCATAAATAAAAGTCCAATCAATAGCCTTGTCAATAATTCGTAACAAGTGCTCCTGTGGAACCAGGTCATCTATACATACAATTTGCATTTGCTTTCTGATTTTCTCGTTTTCTTGTGTCATCATAGAAGCATTCACCACCTGTTTTTGATACTTCTATTATACCAAAAAAAGGCTTCAAAGTCTTGTATTTACTGACTTTTTAGTCTCTTATATACAGAAAAGTCCGTGGCTTTTGCCACGGACTTTGTCTACAGTCTGAAGTCCACATGTGAGTGTGGACTTTTTAGCGGAGACAACCGTCTTCACAAAACAAAAAGAATCTCAG
>CAZQTM010000430.1:0-1495 GCA_964595855.1 uncultured Lachnospiraceae bacterium
GTATGAAATGGTATTAATAATAAAATACATGACCATCTCAAATTATCGATATAGTACTTTCTATTCATTTTCCCCCCTATTTTCACTTTTTTACAATTATAAAACAATTTATCTTAAAATAATACAATATTTTCAAGACAATTATTATTTGCGGCATTTTGCAATTCAATTACAAAATCAGTAAGATCTAAAGATAAATATATCAATAAACATGTATCATTTTCATAATACTTCTGTATTAAAAGAGCAAGTTCTTCTTTTAAATTATATTCCAGTTCTTCTCTCTTAGTCTCTAAACACATACATTTTAAAAGAATATAATATTCATTTTCTCTTCCCTGATATTTCTCTTTCATAGTAAATGAAATAAGTATATTACGCAGCACAATACTGCAGATATTAAAATAATAATTCTTGTAATTCATGGGTAAATTGTTAAGTATCGAAAAAACCAAATCATCCTGTAATTTACTGAAGAACCTTTGTTCCAATTCAATTGCATGAATATACATATCCATTGCATCAACTCCAGTATATAATTCATATGGCTGCTTACCAATAATCGGATAATCCATTGTGATAATATGATTATGAGGATCAAATAATGGATCATATTTTAAAAAGAATTGTGGTAAGCCAAGTATAAACGTGTCTTCATAGTTCCTATTTCCATACGATTTAAAGTATAAAGACACTTCATTATATTGATTTCTTAATTGATTTACTTTCTGTTTAATTAAATCATAACCATTTTTATATGCATAATATGCTTCAATTTTATTGGACTCTATTAAATCATTTTTACTTGTTTCGTTACGCTCCCACTCTCTAATACAATAGTTTATGGCTCCCATTAACTGATTTGCCTTCTCATATGTTATAGAAGTACTTTCTTTACTTGTATATTTTTCTGTTAATTCCTTTAAAATTGGTAATAACTCATTAAGTGAATACTTATTCATTATCATCACCATATAATCCTATAAATTTTCTTGTACCAGCACGTACCTGTCTTGCGAATTCCTCCAAAGAAGTATCTTCCAGATTATCAAGTGAGCCTTCACATTTACCTTCATATTCTTGTTTCATAAAATGTATTAACTCATCATCAGAAACCTCATCTAATGATTCATTCTTAAACAGATAAAAAATTTCCTGTAGCCTTTGTAAAGTTTCAACATAATTATCTTGGTATATAAATGGGGAATCACAAAATTCAAAAATAAGCTTTGGAAGTATACCTTCTCCAAACTCTATTCGCTGTTGCTCTTTTAATGCCTCACCTCTGCTAACAATAAGCTGATTTGCTTCTTCCTTTGATAAAGACAGACCGAACTTATCTGTATAATCATTCGTTTTAATCACTTCTTGAATCTGGTTCTGCATGATTAATTTTGATAATTCATTCTCATTATACATTATTGGCACCTCCATTTTTGTTTATTATACTCTTTCCAAATTTACATACAATACTTGAAATTTTGCCCAATTTATG
>CAZQTM010000431.1:0-1477 GCA_964595855.1 uncultured Lachnospiraceae bacterium
GATGGTATGTGGAGATTGCCCGAACATCCAAATACAAGAGCGCTTATGATTGACGGTGAAATAGAGCCTGTAATTCTTGTCAGTATCGGATATCCGATTGGATATGATTATGGAACAATTCGGGAGCGTGAGTTTTTGCAAAATCCTGACAAATACCTTCATTTTATTGTCGATAACCTTGTTCCTTATCTTATGGAGCAATATTGTGTTGACGATGAAAATTTAACTCTCGCAGGTCATTCCTACGGAGGATATTTTGAATACTATGCGCTGTTCAACAGCGACACCATAGGAAAAAACATCTTCAAAAACTATCATGTCGGGAGTCCTGCTTTGTACGTGCCTACGGGAGATAATATGCAAGACGTTGAAGCGGCATACTATTCACGAAACAAATCATTAAACTGTAATGTATTCGTTACAATGGGAAGTGATGAGTGGCCAAGTTTTATAGCACTGAGCGATGATTTCTATAATAGTCTCGAAGCGAGAAACTATGAGGGACTTACTCTTAAATCCGAACAATTTAAAGGATACGACCACGATCATTCCTTTACACCTGCTTTTAGAGAAGCAATGCTTTTGTTCTATGGAACCCCCAAAGGTAAGTAATTATGAAAAATCTTACTGAAGGGAATCCAATCAAAGTAATTTTATTATTTGCTATACCACTATATATTGGTCAATTATTTTCATTATGCTATAGCCTTGTTGATACACGTATTATTGGGAGTGCTCTTGGAGAATCCTCTCTTGCTGCTGTCGGATCCACAACAGCATTGAGTGATTTATTAGTTGAATTTGAAAATGGAATAATCTGTGGTTTTGGAATTATTATTGCAAAACAATTTGGAGCTAAGGATGATGTGAAAATGCGAAAAGCAATTGGCGGAACCGTTCTACTTGGCTGCTTCTTTACAATTGTTTTTAGTTTATTTTGTTTATTCTTTTTGCCTCAAATTTTGAATTTATTAAATGTATCGGGAGAATTTCAAGCTGAAGCCAAATCCTATATTTCAATTATTGTTGCCGGTATGATAGCATCATCATTATATAGCATATGTGCAACTATTCTTCGCTCCATAGGTGATTCATTTACCCCTTTATTTTTTTTAATTATATCAAATATACTTAATATATTTCTGGATATTTTATTCGTTATAGAGTTTGGAATGGGCGTTGCAGGTGCTGCGTATGCCACAATACTGACACAGTGCTTATCAGCCTTTATGTGCTTTTTCTATATGCGTAGAAAATATCCTCAAATTGTCTTGTATTATGATGACATTAGGCCAAATAAAGCTACATATCGGGAATTAATTCCAACCGGATTATCCATGGGATTTATGCTTTCCTTTGTACTATTAGGCTCTTTTGCATTACAAACTTCAATTAATAAACTGGGACAGAATATTATTGTGGCACATACCGGAGCAAGAAAAGCAACCATGATCTTCTTAATTCCTTTCTTTGTTCT
>CAZQTM010000432.1:0-1468 GCA_964595855.1 uncultured Lachnospiraceae bacterium
ATGCTCTCCAATGAGAAGTATGTCGGCGACTGCCTTTTCCAGAAAACGTACTCGGATTCACGCTTTGTCCGACACAACAACAACGGCGAGCAGACACAGTATATGGTCAAGGATCATCACGAGGCAATCATCAGCCGGGAGGACTTTGAAGCCGCTCACGCTTTTATTCACCAGCGAGCAACGGAAAAAGGTGTCGTCAAAGGGAGCGACAAATACCAGAATCGCTACACCTTCTCCGGGAAGATCATCTGCGGCGAGTGCGGCGATACCTTTAAGCGCCGGATACACAGCTGCACCGGATACAAATACACCGCATGGTGCTGCAGTACCCACATCAAGGATAAGGATAAATGCCACATGCTTTTTGTAAAAGACGATGATCTGAAGCAGGCTTTCATCACCATGATGAACAAGCTGGTCTACGCGCACAGGATCATCCTAAAGCCATATGTGGACGCATTGAAAAACACTTCGTCTGATGACTCGCTTCGGCGCATTCAGGAAATACAGACCCTACTGGCGCAGAACACAGAAAAGCGCGAGACGCTGACAAAGCTCATGACACAGGGCATCATCGACCCGATCCTTTTCAATCAAGAAACGAACGAGCTGCTTTCGCAGGCAGACAGTTTCCGAGATGAGATCAACGCCTTAAAAAACGCTGTTTCCGGAGATGTAACAAAGGTCACCGCAGCCACAGCGCTTCTGCATTTTACAGAAAAAGTCAGAATACTTCAGGAATTCGATGATGACCTGTTTAAAGAATATGTGAACCGCATCATTGTGCGCTCCAGAAATGAAGTGTGCTTTGAATTGAAATGCGGTCTGACACTTCGGGAAAGGATGTGAATACATGGGACATACACCTTACGGCTACAGCATTGAAAACGGATGCGCCACCATTAACGAGGATGAAGCTGGTAAAATACGAAAGCTCTATGAGAATTACATCTCCGGTATGGCACTGGCCAAGGCTGCTGCCGCCGCTGGCATTGAAACCTACCACGGCACAGCAAAGCGCCTGATGGAAAACAGTCACTACCTCGGAGACGATTTTTACCCGGCAATCATCGATCAGGAAACCTTCGATAAAGCTGCTGCCATCCGTCTGGAACGAGCCGGGAAACTTGGCAGGCTGAACAGGAAAAAGAACTTAAAACCTGCAGCGTCTCCTACCGGCTTTCGCATGGCAGCAGAAGAGCAACACTATGAAGATCCGAGGCTGCAGGCAGAATACCTCTATAGCCTCATTGAAAACGAGGTAAGCTAATGGGAAATGTTATGGTGATTCCGGCCAGACGACAGGTCGGTAATACAGTAAAACAATCAGCTCTGAAAAAGCTCTGCGTCGCAGCCTACTGCCGCGTCAGTACGGATTCTGAAGAACAGGAAACAAGCTACGAGGCTCAGGTTACGCACTACACCGAGTACATTCAAAAGAATCCGGAATGGGAGCTGGCGGGCATAT
>CAZQTM010000433.1:0-1459 GCA_964595855.1 uncultured Lachnospiraceae bacterium
TTTATTTGAACATTTGGCGAATGTCGCGACAATCGAGTAGGGACCTACTCGATTACTTTAGTAAACTTTATAAATTAAGGAGGCATTTATAATGTCATTAAATAAAAAGTCAGTTGATGATTTCAACGCAAAAGGTAAAAAAGTACTTGTAAGATGTGATTTTAACGTACCATTGAAAAATGGTGAAATTACAGATGATACTCGTATTAAAGCAGCACTTCCAACAATACAGAAATTAATCAAAGATGGTGGAAAAGTTATTCTTTGTTCTCATCTTGGTAAAGTTAAGAATGGTCCTAATGAAGGTGAATCATTAGCTCCGGTTGCTAAAAGACTTTCTGAAAGATTAGGAAAAGAAGTTAATTTTGTTTCTGATTATAATGTTACTGGTGAAGCAGCTACAAAAGCAGTAGAAGCTATGAAAGATGGCGATGTAGTATTACTTCAGAATACACGTTTCCGCGGTGCAGAAGAAACAAAGAATGGAGAAGCTTTCTCTAAAGAATTAGCTGATCTTGCAGATGATTATGTATGTGACGCATTTGGATCTTCACATAGAGCACATGCATCTGTTGCCGGAGTTACAGAATTCATTCGTAAAAAAGGTGGCAACTGTGCAGTTGGATACTTAATGCAGAAAGAAATTGACTTCCTTGGAAATGCAGTAGAAGATCCAGTAAGACCTTTTGTTGCAATTCTAGGTGGAGCTAAAGTAGCAGATAAATTAAATGTTATTAGCAACCTTATTGAAAAATGTGATACCTTAATCATCGGTGGTGGTATGGCTTTCACATTCTTAAAAGCACAGGGATACGAAATCGGAAGATCATTAGTTGATAATGAAAAACTTGATTATTGTAAAGAAATGATGGATAAAGCAGAAAAACTTGGAAAGAAAATCTTACTTCCTGTTGATACTACTGTTGCAGCTTCATTCCCAAATCCTATTGATGCTCCAATTGATGTAAAAGTAGTAGATGCAGATAAGATTCCTGCAGACATGGAAGGTCTTGATATTGGAACAAAGACATCTGAACTTTATGCGAATGCTGTTAAATCAGCAAAGACAGTTGTTTGGAATGGACCTATGGGTGTATTTGAGAATCCTATTCTTGCAAAAGGTACCATTGCAGTAGCAGAATCTCTTGCTGAAACAGATGCAACAACTATTATTGGCGGTGGTGATTCAGCAGCAGCAGTTAACCAGTTAGGATTTGCTGATAAGATGTCTCACATCTCAACAGGTGGTGGAGCTTCATTAGAGTTTTTGGAAGGCAAAGAACTGCCAGGTGTTATGGCAGCTGATGACAAATAAGTAAGTTGATTTTTGAAAAATTATAAAGGATTTGAATGCTTGCATTCCTAATCCTTTGTAATTTTGATAAAAAGTGTACGAAGTACACTTCCAAATGCGTTGCATTTGGAAATCAACGTAATTACCCTGATAGGGCGCGCAAGC
>CAZQTM010000434.1:0-1452 GCA_964595855.1 uncultured Lachnospiraceae bacterium
TATTATTTTGTTTATCTAATATGATATATCTTTTAAATACTTTTTCCTCCAAGAGCTCACTTAGATATCTCTTTCTCCTTATCTCTTCAATATCTTCTCCATGTATGGTAACTAAAATTGTGCACCCAGCATTAACTACATGATATAGTGCTTCCACATCTTCCATTCCCCCAAGTTCATCAATTGCCATAACCTGTGGAGACATTGTTCTCAGTAACATCATCATTCCAATTCTCTTTGGGCAGGCATCCAGTACATCCGTCCTGATACCTACATGGTTTTGAGGTATCCCCCTGTAACACCCCGCAATTTCTGATCTCTCATCAACTACACTTACTTGGCAGGGATTACCATATAAATTACCATCTGATACCTGTCTTACAATATCTCTAAGTAATGTTGTTTTCCCACATCCGGGTGGTGCAATTATTAATGTATTTAATAGCCTTCGGTTTTGATAGAGAATAGGAAGAATTTCATCTGAGACCCCCTTAACTTCATGTGCTATTCTAATGTTTAAATACGAAATGTTTTTGATTGTTTTTATATTTCCCTGAATATCTAGAACTACTTGTCCTGCAATTCCTATTCTATGTCCTCCTGAAATTGTTAAGAACCCTTTCTTGATTTCTTCTTCAAATGCGTAGATAGAATTCTGGCAAACATAAGATAAAAATAATTCAATATCATTTTTTGTAAGATAATATGCCTCTATCAGTATTTTTGTAAAATTTCCATTATTTGATATGTAATATTCTTGCCCATTATTGTTTATAATAAGAGGTGCATTACTGCGAAGACGAACCTCACGCACGGTATTTGCAACATCTGCAGCCTGTCCTAGCAAGGGATGAAATTTACTTGGAAATATATCGAGAAACTCGTCTTTTTTCATTGTTTACTTCCTCTATTAATAATAATTTATATTCTTAAATCAATATATGAGATAAGTCTCAAGTTATTCCTTTACATATCATAAATTTTATGATATAAATTAATTATAATAATAGTAATTGTTACTATTATAGAGAGGAGAATAGTATGGAACAAGTAAAAACAGCACAGATAGACAATTTGGTATCTTTACTAGATGGATACTCACTAAAGGGAGGACATCATTTGAATGTCAATGTATTAAACAGAGATGTTCTTATGGATGCTAAGAATCACCCGGAACTCTATCCTCAGTTAACGATCAGAGTTTCTGGCTATGCAGTTAATTTTATTAAATTGACTCCAGAACAGCAGGATGATGTAATTAGCCGTACTTTCCACGCTGGTGTTTAACCAATCGAGTAGGTCCTTACTCGATTATCACGACATTCGCCAAATATTTTGCACAAAAAAAACAGGCAGGTTATCCTGTCCGTTTTTTTTGCAAATTATTTTATTAATGATTAAACTTGTGCAACATCTTTCATTGAAAAGCTGATTCTTCCCATCTTATCTTTT
>CAZQTM010000435.1:0-1445 GCA_964595855.1 uncultured Lachnospiraceae bacterium
TTTTTTGGTATAATAGAAGTATCAAAAACAGGTGGTGAATGCTTCTATGATGACACAAGAAAACGAGAAAATCAGAAAGCAAATGCAAATTGTATGTATAGATGACCTGGTTCCACAGGAGCACTTGTTACGAATTATTGACAAGGCTATTGATTGGACTTTTATTTATGATCTAGTAAAAGATAAATATTCAACTGAAACAGGCAGACCCAGTATCGATCCCGTTACTCTTATTAAGATTCCCCTGATTCAGTATCTTTACGGAATTAAAAGTATGCGTCAGACAATTAAGGAAATAGATGTAAATATGGCGTATCGCTGGTTCCTTGGTCTTGAACTTTATGATTCCGTTCCTCATTTCTCAACCTTTGGAAAGAATTACACTAGACGGTTTAAAGATACCGATCTATTTGAACAGATTTTTCAGCATATCTTAGAAGAATGTTATAGATTTAAACTGGTCGATCCAACGGAAGTATTTGTAGATGCAACACATGTGAAGGCTCGTGCGAATAATAAAAAGATGCAGAAACGAATTGCACAACAAGAGACTCTCTTCTACGAGGAAATGCTACGAAAAGAGATTGATTCCGATCGAGAGATTCATGGGAAAAAGCCATTAAAGAAAAACGATGATGATGACCATAAACCATCCACAGGAGGCGGAGATAAGTTTGAAGATTTCACAGACGATGTTCCCTTGGATGGTAAAACCATTAAGTGCAGCACGACAGATCCTGAAAGTGGCTGGTTTCGAAAAGGCGAACATAAGCATGTGTTTGCATACGGAGTAGAAACAGCTTGTGACAAGAATGGATGGATTCTTGGATTTACTGTAAACCCTGGAAATATGCATGATAGTAGAACCTTCAAAGGCCTATACGATAAGATTAAAAAGATTGGAATGGAAACACTTGTTGCTGACGCAGGATATAAAACTCCAGCAATTGCAAAGCTTCTTATTGACGATGGAATTGACCCTCTACTTCCATACAAGCGCCCAATGACGAAAGAAGGTTTTTTCAAGAAGTATGAGTATGTGTATGATGAATACAATGATTGCTATATTTGTCCGAATAATAAAGAGCTTACATATAGTACCACAAATAGAGACGGGTATCGAGAGTATAAGAGTTGCGGTTATGTTTGTGCAGACTGTCCATACCTGAGTCAGTGTACCGAAAGTCGTAATCATGTAAAACTTGTAACTCGTCACATTTGGGAAGACTATATGGAGATGTGCGAAGATATCCGACATACAGAAGGCATGAAAGATCTCTATTCACATCGCCAAGAAACAATAGAACGAATCTTTGGAACTGCAAAAGAGAACCATGGATTCAGATACACACAAATGTATGGCAATGCGCGGATGAAAATGAAAGTCGCGCTCACTTTTGCGTGTATGAATTTAAAGAAACTGGCAAAAATCCAGCAAGAATGGG
>CAZQTM010000436.1:0-1437 GCA_964595855.1 uncultured Lachnospiraceae bacterium
TTCAGGCTCTTTAGTTCCGTTTGGTGGTACCCATCCTGTATCATCCCCTACATAAGTTATCGCACCAACTGGACAACGATTCCCGCATCCATGACAGTGGTCTACACAATTTTGTGGGTTTACAACTATTGGTGATGGAACTTTACTTGTATCATACACTCCATGCGAACAATTTGTTACACAAGTACCACATTCACTACAAACTACATAATTAACAACAGGGTACCAAGTCTTTGCCATAATACAATCCTCCTAAATTTTATATGAATAAATATTGAAAAATATTAAACAGGTAACCCACAATAATAATGCCTATCGTACAGATAGCAATAAATAGACCTAAAAGTTTGGGTTTTACGGCCTTGCGAAGCATTATCATCGATGGTAGGCTGAGTGTTGTTACCGCCATCATAAATGACAGAACCGTTCCAAGCTGTGCTCCTTTATATAGCAATGCTTCTGCAATTGGTATCGTGCCAAAAATATCAGCATACATAGGAACACCAAGTAAGGTAGCAAGTATAACACCAAATGGATTATTACTTCCTAGTACGGTTTCAATCCAGCTTTCTGGAATCCAGTTATGAATGACTGCTCCTATTCCAACACCAATTAGGATATATGGAAATACTTTTTTAAAGGTAGAAACAACTTGATCCTTTGCATATATAATACGTTCTTTTATTGTTAAATCCGGTGAGTCAATATCCACACTGCTAGCCGTTCGTATAAATTCCTCTACATACTGTTCCATATTCATTTTTTCAATTAATGTACCACCAACAACTGCAACAATGAGACCAAAAATAACGTAAATAATGGCTACTTTTGCTCCAAATATACTCATTAATAATACAAGGGATCCTAAATCTACCATTGGTGAAGAAATCAAAAATGAAAATGTAACTCCTAATGGTAAACCTGCACTTGTAAAACCTATAAATAATGGAATAGATGAACAGGAACAGAATGGTGTTACAGTTCCGAGTAAAGCACCTACAATATTTGCCCCTACTCCATGAAATCTTCCCATAATCTTTTTACTTCTCTCTGGTGGGAAGAAACTCTGAATATAAGAAATAATAAAAATCAAAAAACATAACAATACCGTGATTTTAATGACATCATACAGAAAGAACTGAACACTCCCACCTATTCTTCCTGATATATCCAGCCCCATTAAATTTAGTAATTTGCCTATCAATACATTTAACCACTTCATTCCCAGAATTTCATTCTGGATAAACTCTCCAACCGTCTTTAAAACATTCATGCTATATCTCCTTATCCATTTATATATTTATATGTGTCTATATATTAATTTATGTTAAAGCCAACAATCATGTTGGCTTTTTCCCTAATCTATTTACAGTCATGGCATTTCTTATATTCAGTGCTTTTCTTATCATCAATGGTATATCTCTCAATCAAATTACG
>CAZQTM010000437.1:0-1436 GCA_964595855.1 uncultured Lachnospiraceae bacterium
ATTTTTATCTTTATAATGATTGTTAGGAAATGCTAATATTTCACTCTATCTCAAAGGAGAACAGTCATTATGAGTAACCGTGTTTGTAAAGAAGAACAGATCCGTCTTATCATGGAGTGCCGTAAAAGCGGTCTCTCTGATTACCAATGGTGTGAGAAGAAGGGAGTTCATCCCGGCAACTTCTACAACTGGGTAAGTAAGTTACGCAAAGAAGGATATTCTTTTCCTGAATCAACGACAAAATCAAATGCCTTACCAAATATTCAGGAAGTAGTAAAGGTAGATTTACCTCAGCAACCAGAGATGAAATCTAGTCAACTGATAGAGCATAATGTTAGCCATCTATCCAGGAATCAATCACTTAATGTTGCAGCGGAACTTCTGATTGGCAATATCACACTCCGTCTCTTTAATGGAGCGGATGAAAATCTGATACAAAGTCTATTGAAGGGTATCGGAGGATGTAATCATGCTTGGTGACATTACTCTTGCAACAAATATCTATATCGTAACCGGCTATACGGATATGCGTAAATCTATCGATGGTCTTTGTGCCATCGTTGTGGATCAGTTAAAGGAAGAACCTAACAGCAGTTCCCTCTACCTGTTCTGCGGAAAACGCTGTGATCGTATCAAAGTATTGTTACGCGAGCCAGATGGATATGTCCTGCTCTATAAAAAGCTGGATGTCGTCCAGGGGAGATACCGTTGGCCGAGAAACAAATCCGAGGTGAAAACCATTACCTGGCAACAATTCGACTGGCTTATGTCAGGGCTTGATATTGAGCAACCAAAGGCTCTCAAAACCGCTTGAAACCATTGATTTTACTGGCTTTCTCGCCATTTTTGTGGTATAATGAAACCATCAAATGAAGGAGCAAAAGCATGGCGGCAAGCAGTAGAGATATTCAGCTATCAGAGTTAAAAGACATGATTTCTGATCTGAATCTGACAATCAAAACATTGAATCATACCATTGCCAGACAACAGTCTGAAAATGATAACCTCAAAGCCGAACTTGCATGGTTCCGACAAAAACTCTTTGGTTCCTCCAGTGAACGTCGCATGGAAGATGTAGCAGGTCAGCTGAACCTGTTTGGAACTCTTCTGGAAGAAGAAAATCCTGTGGAACTGATTGAACCGGAAGTTGTGGAGTTACCCAAAAAACCAAGAAAGAAAAAACCAACACTTGATAAGCAATTCGAGGGTATCCCAACAAGACAGGTCATTACAGATACCCTATCTGACGAAGATAAGATTTGTCCTCTCTGTGGTAGTGAAATGCTAGCCATTGGAACGGAGGTTATTCGTAGTGAGATTGTCTATACTCCACCCAAACTGGAACGAATCGAATATATCGCAACCACCTATGCATGTCCGAAGTGTAAGGACACGGAAGAACCTCAATTCATCAAAGATAATGGTACTCCTGCATT
>CAZQTM010000438.1:0-1431 GCA_964595855.1 uncultured Lachnospiraceae bacterium
TGTTATATTTTATGTGTAGCAAAAGTAACTACAAATAATTTCAATTTAGGGAGGGATTTTCTAATGAAGAGAAAATTACTTGGAGCTTTATTAAGCGTAGCAATGGTAGCATCTTTACTAGTTGGATGTGGTAGCAAAGCAACCACAGATGCTCCAGCAGCAGAAAGCGCAGCAACAGAGACAGTAGCAGAGACACCAGCAGCTGATACAGCAGCAGATGCAAGTGCAGCAGGCGGAACGATTGGTGTAGCAATGCCTACAAAAGATTTACAACGTTGGAATCAGGATGGTTCTAATATGGAAGCACAATTAAAAGAAGCAGGATATGATGTTGATCTTCAGTATGCAAGTAACGACATTCAGACTCAGGTTTCTCAGATTGAAAATATGATTTCAAACGGATGCAAATTACTTGTAATCGCATCTATCGATGGCGATTCACTTGGAACAGTTCTTGCTCAGGCAAAAGAAGCTAACATTCCTGTAATTGCTTATGACCGTCTGATTATGAACTCAGATGCTGTTACATATTATGCAACATTTGATAATTACATGGTTGGTACAAAACAGGGCGAATATATTGTTGACGCTTTAGATCTTGAAAATGCAGCAGGACCTTTCAACCTTGAAATCTTCACAGGTGATCCTGGTGATAACAATGCTAAGTTCTTCTACGGTGGTGCTATGGACGTACTTCAGCCATACATTGATGCTGGTAAATTAGTTGTTAAATCTGGTCAGGTTGATTTCGCTACAGTTGCAACAGCTAACTGGGATTCAGCTAATGCTCAGTCCAGAATGGAAAACATCATCTCATCTTACTATGCAGATGGAACAAAACTTGACGTAGTTCTTTGCTCAAATGACTCTACAGCATTTGGTGTTGAAAATGCATTGGAAGCTAACTACACAGGTGATTGGCCGGTAATTACAGGTCAGGATTGTGATATTGCAAACGTTAAGAACATGATCGCTGGAAAACAGTCAATGTCAATTTTCAAAGATACTCGTACATTAGCTACTCAGGTTGTATCTATGGTTGATGCTGTTATGAAGGGTGGAGAAGCACCAGTTAATGATACAAAGAGTTATGATAATGGAACAGGTATTATTCCTTCATATCTTTGCGAGCCAGTATTCGCAGATGTTAACAATTACAAAGAATTATTAATTGATTCTGGATATTATAAAGAAGAAGATCTTAAATAAATAATATCTAAGTAATATTTGGCAGGCGGGATTGTATCCCGCCCGCCTGTTATATAAAATATTGGATTGTAGTTTAGAAACAATTCAATTTAAATTTGGAGGGATACAATTGGCGAACATAATATTGGAAATGAAAAATATCACCAAAACATTCCCTGGCGTAAAAGCGCTCGACAATGTAAATTTACAAGTCGAAAAGGGCGAAATCCATGCTTTGGTAGG
>CAZQTM010000439.1:0-1429 GCA_964595855.1 uncultured Lachnospiraceae bacterium
TATGTGTGGCAGATTTTATATAGATGATCAGATGATTAATGAAATGGAAAAAATCTTTACTAAGATGGATCAAAAAAAATCAGATTTTAATTCTACAGGTAAAGACTGCACTCCTAAAAAGGGCGAAGTATTTCCAAGTGAATGTTCCTATATGGTTAGGCAGGAGGATAATGATAGAATAGGCATTACAACAGGATTTTTTGGATATCAGAATCCATATAAAAATGGTCTATTAATAAATGCAAAGAGTGAAACGGTAATGGAAAAACCCACTTATAAGTATGATTTTGAAAAGCGAAGATGTGTGGTTCCCGTAGCCGGTTATTATGAATGGCTTCATAAAAAAGATTCTGCATCAGAGCCTAAGAATAAATCTGATAAATTTTTCTTTTACGGACAGTCAAGCATTATCTATTTGGCAGGTATCTATCATGAAGATCGATTTGTAATTCTTACTACTGCAGCTAACGAGCATGTAAAGAAGATTCATGACCGCATGCCCCTTATTCTTTCTAAAGAAGAAGTAGAGGAGTATATTTCCTCTTTAGAGACAGCAAAGCAGTATTTGATGAAAAGATGTGTTATTCAGAATATAGAAAAATGTGTAATCGAGTAGGTACCTACTCGATTGTCGCAACATTCGCCAAATGTTCAAATAAACTTGACACTTGGCTCATTGTCCGCACATAAAAAAGGGAAAGCTCATTCTAATTTGAGCTTTCCCTTTAAAGTTATTAAAACTTACATTTCTGTTACAACATCTTCAACTACATCAGATGCTTTTGTTCTTTTAATTTTATGATAGAAATTTGTCATTGTGAGTGACATGTAAGGTCCTACGTAGATGGAGGCAATACCGAGTGTAATAGTACATAACAATCCCCAAAGTATGAAGGATAAATACAATACAAACAAATCACCTTTATGTCCATCCATAATTGCTTTGCTTTCGTTTAATGCTTCCTGTGCTGTCATATCTGGATTCTCAGCAAGAATATAGAAACACATTGAATAAGAAAGCCCTTTGATAATACCGGGTATAATAAATAATAATGACCATAACAAAGTAAAAATCATAACCATTAAGTACAACAATACTACTTGACCAAAATGCTGGAAACCTTCAAATATAGTGCCAACTTGTGGCTTTTCACCATATGTAACATTTAAGTAAAGCATTGTGAGTCCAAGTGAAAGTGGTGGTGCCAATAAAAATGTTGAAAGAAAACCTACAAATGGAATCATTCCTGCTGCACCTGCAATTAAGGATACAATCAAAGTGCAAAGAAACAGCATCCATACATTACCTTTCAACTGGTCTTTAGCTTGTTGCTTAATTTCTGCTCTTGTAAACATAATATACTCCCCTCTGTTCTAATTTGATTTTTAATTATAACATTATATTCCATTTGTGACAATATAGTACAAG
>CAZQTM010000440.1:0-1428 GCA_964595855.1 uncultured Lachnospiraceae bacterium
GGAGCGTTGACCATTCCACCCGAACCTGTCCCGCTCTTATAGTAATCAAATTGTATCCTTCCGAATATGGATACTGTATCACCTTTTTTAATTGGAAGAGTTTTGTCTTCATTTGAAAGCAAAACACAGCCTTCTGATACCACATGTCTCGCTGTCTTGGCATATTTCTTCCAGTCAAATACAAATTTCATTTATACTTCCTCCATAGATGTTAATTATTTTGTTTCTATTCTAATACTCCGTCATAATCAAAAGATGGAATAAAACTTTCTATTGCTGTCTCACCCTCCTGAACAAAGGCATTTGTTACCCCTAGTGATAATGCATAATCTATCACTTTCGAATATTCTCTTTTGGTTAACTTTCTGTTTAGTTCTAAAAATTTTTCTTGATGCTTCACCGGGGTATACTGATTCATAATGCTAATATAGATATCATCCCCATACTTTTGATACAAGTATTTTATAATATTACAGGAGTCCTTTGTGTGTGCCGGTAATATCAGATGTCTTACAATTACTCCTTTTTTCATCATTCCGTTATCATCAAAAACAGAGGTTTTTATTTGAGATACCATTTCCTCAATTGCCTTTGATGCAACATAAAAATAGTCAGGAGCATTGGAAAAGTTTTTAGATAAAATGGGATTATAAAATTTAATATCTGGTAAATAGATATCAATAATCCCATTCAGTTTTTTAAGTGTCTCTATACTCTCATATCCACTACAATTATATACAATGGGGATATGTAAGCCATCCTTTTTTGCCTGATATAATGCTTCAACTACCTGTGGAATAAAATGACTCGCTGTTACCAAATTGATATTTGTAGCATTCTGATCTTGTAGCTGTAAAAAAGTCTTAGCAAGACCGTCTATCGATACTTTCTTTCCAATACTGCCGTCCGCAATTTTATTATTTTGACAAAATATACACCTTAATGAACAACCGGTGAAAAATACAGCTCCAGATCCATTTTCCCCCGATATGCAAGGTTCTTCCCACATATGTAGTGCGGCCCTTGCAAGTCTGACCGAGTTAGATTCTCCACAATAGCCGATTTTTATTTCTCTGTCAACATCACAGTGACGAGGGCAGAGATTACATCTCTTTTCCATTTAGATTGCTTCTTTCAGTTAATAAAAAATCCTGTACACAGGGGAACTTATACACGTTACCTTTACAGTTAACTCCGCCAGGCACCCTCACGGCACATAGAAAATTCTTCTTATGGCTGCTGCATTCCTGCCCTGACCAGATTCGTAGATTTCTATTGCGTAAGACCCAAACTTCAACGCCACTTATAAAGGGCAGCTATATAAGCTCCCATCCATACAGGATATCTTTATACACATAACTAGGATGTCTCTTAATTGCCTTAGTATACTGATTTTTCAGATAATTGTCAATCATTGATGTTATTTTA
>CAZQTM010000441.1:0-1423 GCA_964595855.1 uncultured Lachnospiraceae bacterium
ACCGGAAGTGCATCTTCAGGGAAACAGGTTATTGCCGAAAATTGCGTTTCTACCACTTCATCAATAATATCAGTAAAAAAATTACACTTCATATTTTGAAATCTTTTACCTTTTGTCATAGCTTCAAATAATGCACGATTATCTTTCTCATATCTTTCATCCGAAAAAACAATCTCATCCTTCATGCACTTTACCATTTCTACTAAGGAAATAGAATTACCATGATCTGTAAGTTTAGGAACAAGTCCATTAAATTTTAGATATGAAAATTGAGCTAAAACTAAGGCATCTACTTCAGTAAAGGGGTTTTTTTGAAAGGAAATATCTCCATATTTTTTTACATAGTCGGTAATATGCTCCATTATGTTTCCCCTTTCTTTTTTTACTTTTTCAATCCACTAATACCAAGATTATTATTTATTCTGGGAAGCATCCAATAGTATTCATCATCTGCATCACCTGTATCAGCTGCACCATCTCCCTTTTTCCAAACAGGTTCCTTACCGGTTGTATTCTTCTTATCCTCAATCGGTATAAAAGATCCCTTCTTAGCATCACCATACCAATCTGTTGTGCTATTCTGTGTAGAAATCGTCATGATATACATTTCGCCATCGTAATAACCATCCTTAAAATTCCCTATCGCATTTGTAACTGCATCATCTTTATTTAGCTTTGTTAAATCATATTCAATATGTTCCTGTCCTGTACCATTGGGATAATCATTACTAAACATCCCGTTATAGAGATGCTCCGTAACACCACTATTTCCATCTACAGTCGCAGTCTTATCCGGGTATATTCTAAGCCACATACCCTCTCCACTTCTTTTTCCATTTTTCCATTCTCCACAATAATAGGTATTATTAGCATATACAGCTAATCCTTTTCCATTTGGATTTCCATTATCATTTGTATCTCCAAAATAGTAGAAATTATTCGTTCCACTTAGCTCATTCGTAATTGCTCTGACACGCTCAAGTCTGATTAAATCTTCCACTGCATCAAGCTGGTATTCATCCCAGTAAAAGAACAGTTCCTTCAGTTGCCAGTCATCCGTTTTATATTCTTTCAGGGTTGCTGTTACATATTTATCAGAAACATTTTGTACTGTACTAATATTTTCAGAAGTTTTATTCTTTTTTGAAGGATTTTTATCTTGCGTTATCTGATCTGTATTTTTAAAATTATCTACAGAATTACCCGTTTCACCAATAGCTTCCATATTCTCTGTTTCTGCTTCCTGTACTGAAACATTGGCATCATTTGGTGCAACTTTACCATTCCCAATTTCTTTCTTTATAATTAGTATCAAAGCTGTAATGGCTAGTAAAATAAGTATCAATAGTCCCGCAATAATTTCTCTATTTTTAAGTTCTCGCATAGTAATCTCCATGCCGGAGCAGTTTTTGCGAAGGCATCG
>CAZQTM010000442.1:0-1399 GCA_964595855.1 uncultured Lachnospiraceae bacterium
AAGGGAACTTCTTTCATTTTTGGATCATTAAGCTGATTACGAAATGCATCTGCCATGGAACTAAGGCGCATTTCAATTAATTTATCAATCGTACTCTGGTTTGTCATAAGTGTTTACCTCCGATAATAGTCGGCACCTCTTGTGATGCCATACTTATTTTGTGTGTTAACTGGTTTTGTTTCTGAATCAGTATTAACAGATTTATCCTGACCAGCTGTAAGAATGTTTTTAATACTCTTATAACTAGGCGTTGCTGTGTAACTGAGAGCCTTTTCACAGGCAGCTTCCAATCGTTCTACTGAATACTTATCAGCGAGCTTAAGAAGTCCCATACAGCCTTTATAAGTCTGTTGTTCCACACGTTTGGAGGTAAGGATAGCATCCACTACCTTGTACGTATTGTTACCAATCCGCTCAGCCCACTTACGGAAACGGTCACCGTTCCATTCCAGATATTTCTGGTGGTCTTCTGGCATATGTTCCAGAATGGTGTCATACTGACCCTTTCTGCCATGAAGTCTTTTGTGAGAAGCAATGCGGTTATGGTCGTAAAAAATTTCAATCGTAGCATCAGTTACCCTAATATCTACCTTACGTTTAATGTATTCATACGGAACTGAATATAGCATTCCGTCGATGGATATGTGATAATTGAACTGAACAGTGGCCTGTTTCCAGTCCGCCAGTTCAAAAGAGGTAGCAGGTAGGGGAGCCAGTAATGGCAGTTCTTCGTCGCGGAAGAGTTCCAATCGGCTACCTTCTTTCTTTTGGAAGAGCCGTTTATTGAATTCCTCTAACTTTTGACGAATGACACGATTTAGTTCTGCAAGTGAAAAGAATTGTTCATCACGAAGTGCAGCAATGATCCATGTGGAAATATTTCCAACAGACCCTTCTGCATTAGGCTTGTCCTTCGGTGCACGCACTCTGGCTGGAATAATAGCAGTACCGTAGTGTTCAGCCATTTCCTGATATGTGGCATTGATTCGTTGATCATTCCAGTTATTATTATGTATTACTGCTGTTTTGCAGTTGTCAGGAACCAGAATCTTAGCAACACCACCAAAGAACTGATACATGTGAACATGTGCTCTAATCCACGCAGGTTGCTTTTCATCAATAAATGCTTCTGCATACACGTATTGGCTATAGGTCATAACACCAACGAAAACGTAAGCATTTATGATTTCACCTGTATCTGGATCGATGATGTGAGCTGGATCACCAGCCCAATCCACTTCCACCTGTTCACCAGGTTTACGATTGATGTGCATGGTTGCACGGTGTTTCTGCTCATCCTGTTGGATGTAATAGCAGAACTGAGAATACATTAAAGGTTCATCACCGTTTAATCGGCAGTCCTCCATGTATTCCGTCCACAGTAGCTTTTTACTGACTC
>CAZQTM010000443.1:0-1390 GCA_964595855.1 uncultured Lachnospiraceae bacterium
AAAATTGAAATCGGGCATCCCTTATGTTATTAGACAGAATAATCCAACTGAAGGAACAACCACATTTGTAGATGAGATATATGGTGATATTACGGTAGATAATTCAGAACTGGATGATATGATATTAATTAAATCAGATGGTTTTCCAACCTATAATTTTGCAAATGTAGTAGATGATCATTTGATGGAAATTACGCATGTAGTAAGAGGAAATGAATATCTTTCCTCATCGCCTAAATATAACCGCCTTTATGAAGCTTTTGGATGGAAAGTACCGGTATATGTTCATTGTCCTTTAATAACAGATGAAGAACATCATAAATTATCAAAAAGGTGTGGTCATTCATCTTATGAGGATTTAATTGAACAAGGATTTTTAACAGAAGCAGTTGTGAACTTTGTTGCACTTTTAGGCTGGAGTCCAACTGATTCAAATGAAGAAATTTTTTCACTAGACAAACTGATAGAAAATTTTGATTATCATCATATGTCAAAATCACCAGCCGTTTTTGACTATACAAAGCTTCGTTGGATGAATGGTGAATATATAAAGAGAATGGACTTTGAAACTTATTATAAAAAAGCACTTCCTTTTATTGAAAAATCAATCACCAGAAAAGTAGATAAGCATAAAATTGCAGAAATTTGTAAGACAAGAATAGAAATTTTCCCTGATATCTGTGAGTTGATTGATTTTATTGAATGTTTACCGGATTATGATGTTGCTATGTATACTCATAAGAAAATGAAAACAAATGAAGAAACGTCCAAAGAAGTACTAAAAGATCTGTTACCAGTGTTTGAAAAACAGGATGATTATAGTAATGAGGCACTATATAAATTATTAACAGATTATGTAGAAGAAAAAGGATACAAAAATGGGTATGTATTATGGCCAGTCCGGACAGCTGTTTCAGGAAAACAGATGACACCTGCTGGAGCCACTGAGATAATGGAACTTCTTGGAAAGGAAGAATCCATAAAAAGAATCAGAATTGGAATTGAGAAATTAGAGAATGCCAGCGGGCAATAACGAACAAAATATTGCAATTATGTCAGAACAGGGGCCTGTATTAGTTCTAGCAGGACCTGGTTCTGGTAAAACATTTACCATCATACAAAGAATAAAATATCTGATTCAATATTGTAATACAGACCCATCTACAATCCTTGTTTTAACTTTTTCTAAATCAGCTGCTCTTGAATTAAAGACACGTTTTGATAAATCAGTTGACAATGAGTTCTATCCAGTTAATTTTGGTACCTTTCATTCTGTTTTTTACCATATCATTAAAGATACAAATCATTTTACAAATCTAAATGTTATTACAACTCCACAAAAAAGAAAATTCATAAAATCAATTATTAAAAATCATTCTATTTTTGATGT
>CAZQTM010000444.1:0-1369 GCA_964595855.1 uncultured Lachnospiraceae bacterium
GGAAAAGAGGACAAAATAGAATGAAAAGACCTACAGTATTAATGATTTTAGATGGATATGGTTTAAATATCAGACAGGATGGTAATGCAGTAGCAGAAGCGGTTACCCCCGTTATGGACAAGCTAATGGCAGAATATCCTTATGTTGAAGGAAATGCAAGTGGAATGGTAGTAGGATTGCCTGAAGGACAAATGGGAAATTCAGAAGTCGGACATTTAAATATGGGCGCTGGACGTATTGTATATCAGGAGCTTACCAGAATTACAAAAGAAATTCAGGATGGTACATTTTTTGAAAATCCTGCTTTGCTAAAAGCAGTTGAAAATTGTAAGAAGAATAACTCAGCATTGCATATGTTTGGTTTGTTGTCAGACGGTGGCGTTCATAGCCATAATACACACTTATATGGTTTATTGGAACTGGCTAAAAGAAATAACCTGTCTAAAGTTTATGTACATTGCTTTTTAGACGGTAGAGATACCCCTCCTTCAAGCGGCTTGTTATATGCACAGCAGCTGGAAGCAGAAATGAAGAAGCTGGGTGTAGGTGAAATAGCATCAGTAACAGGACGTTATTATGCTATGGACAGAGATAATAATTATGACCGTGTGAAAACAGCCTATGATGCATTAACAAAGGGCATTGGTTTACAAGCAAATAGCGGAACAGAAGGCATACAGGCTTCTTATGATCGTGACGAAACAGATGAATTCGTAAAACCTACAGTAGTAATGAAAAACGGACAACCTGTAGCTACCATTCAGGATAAGGATTCAGTGATTTTCTTTAACTTTAGACCTGACCGTGCAAGAGAAATAACCAGAAGTTTTTGTGATGATGATTTTAAAGGATTCCAGAGAGAAAAGAGACTTGATCTTACATTTGTATGCTTTTCAGATTACGATCCTACTATCGCAAATAAAGAAGTTGCTTTTCATAAAATCTCTGTAACCAATACATTTGGTGAATGGTTGGCAGCAAATCATTTAAAACAGGCAAGAATAGCGGAAACAGAAAAGTATGCGCATGTTACTTTCTTCTTTAATGGCGGTGTAGAAGAACCAAATGAGGGCGAAGACAGAATTCTGGTTAATTCGCCTAAGGATGTTGCAACTTATGATCAAAAGCCTCAAATGAGCGCGTATGAAGTATGCGATAAGCTGGTTGAAGCAATTAAGTCAGAAAAATATGATGTAATTATCGTTAATTTCGCAAATCCGGATATGGTTGGTCATACAGGAGTTGAATCTGCAGCAATTAAAGCGGTTGAAGTTGTAGATGAATGTGTGGGCAGAGCAGTGAAAGCACTTCAGGAAGCAGACGGTCAAATGTTTATTTGTGCCGATCATGGTAATGCAGAACAATTAGT
>CAZQTM010000445.1:0-1365 GCA_964595855.1 uncultured Lachnospiraceae bacterium
CTGTCTTATTCTTACCACACTATATTTCTTTTCCGCAGCAAAAATGTGGCTTGGAGATTATTGGTTAAAGAAAAACTTTAAGGGAATTGATGCTTCATCATATTTTAATGAAAAACTGCCAGATGATATGAATGCCATTAAATGGTTACAGGAGAATGTCAAAGAGGATAATGTTGTTCTTGAAGCAGATGGTGACAGTTATACTGATTACCAGAGAGTATCAATGCTCACGGGACATCCTACGGTACTGGGATGGCATACACATGAGTGGTTATGGAATAATGGGTATTCTATTGTTGAGGAGAGACAGGCTGATATTACAGAATTGTATACAGGGAGCGCAATAGAAGAAAAGGAAGAAGTAATTGATAAATATAACATTAATTATATCTTTATTGGGACGAAGGAATATGAAAAATATTCCGATATGGATGTGTCAAGTATGAAAAAACTTGGAGAAGTAGTCTTTAGCGAATATCATTCAGAAAGCAATCAGTCAACGTTCATCGTAAAAGTTAAATGATAAGGGATAAACATGATAATGAAAAAAGTTTATACCAATAAAAAAATAATCTTATTATTAACAATTGCATATATTTATGTTCCGGTATTTATTTTTTTACTTGGATATATTAAGTGGTATTTTGCTATTCCGACCATAGCGATTATCTTTTATTTTCTTTTTAAAATGTATCATGCATATCAAAAAGAAAATAAGAATTTATATCGCGTACCCATTACAATTGGAATGATATTTCTTTTGTGTCTTTTCATCGCTATATTTTGTATTCTGTTGGGAATTGGAGGATGGTATCCACAGGCGGGAGACTGGTATAAGCACAATGCCATTTTAAGAGATCTAAGTGAAAGAAACTGGCCCGTATATTACATGGAGAAAGAACATTGCATGCTGACCTATTATATAGGCCAATACCTAGTTCCCTCATTAGTTGGAAAATTGACACATTCTTATCGAAGTGCTGAAATCGCTATGTGTGTATGGGGTATCATTGGTATTTATCTTGTTTTTTTCAACCTGTTAAGAATTGTTCAGGCAGATAGCTGGAAAAAGCAACTGATTACATTTCTTATTTTTATTTTCTTTAGCGGAACCCTAATTCTGGCACAGTCAGTACTAAAAAGTATATATACAGATGTAATGCTTTCAGATGGAAACAGACATTGGATAATTGTTAACAACATTATGCTACAGTATCGAAGTAATCTTGTTATGATACGCTGGGTATTTCCGCAATGTATTGTCCCATGGCTGATTGTAGAGTTATTTTTAGAATACTATAAAAAGTGTGAGTATTACGTTTTACTGTTTATACCATCATTACTTTTTGGAACGTTCTCATTTGT
>CAZQTM010000446.1:0-1358 GCA_964595855.1 uncultured Lachnospiraceae bacterium
TTTGCATGTCAACTAGATTAAACAACTCATTTTAGGTTTCCGTTTGGACAATAAGCTACAGGAAGTTTAATAATTATCCGAAAACCAATTCACTTTTGCAGTTAAATTTGTTTCTGGATAATTATTCAATTAATTTTAACCATATGTCCACTATTAGAGAAAATCATGGATAATTAGGGCTTAAAATTGAAGCAGTTATCCAAAACACTTCAAAATGATCGATTTTTAAGTGACAGTGGATAATAGGGAGTAAGTAGTTCTATTATTATCCAATTTTTATCAAAATGAACTGCAATGCATGATTTAATCAGTATAAAAATATTTTTACGATTAATTAATGAAATTATTTATTGCAATTTGAAATTCACTGTGATAATATGCGTTTATATATTTATAAAAAGGATACAAAGGCGTATCCTACAAATGCAATGAAAGAGACTCTTACCTCATAATATGACAGGAAGATAACGTCACCGACTGAGAGCGTTATACGTAGGAAAGGATAAGGGAACACTCTGGAGCAGATGATTCGAACCTGTTAATCAGCTAGGGTAATCCGTTAACATACGTTACATGTTGTATGAACTAAATCATACTTGAGTGGAAATGGCCTTTATACATTTCAAAGCGGGTGGTACCGCGGATATTATTGTTAATCCGTCCCGGAATACAGAAAACTGTATTCCGGGACTTTTTTGCGCGTCTAAGCAGAGTCAAACTTCTGGGAAAGTGGATTATCTGCTTGCAGAATAATCCACTTTCCCAGAAGCTTGACGAGCAACGCGACTGAGGAAATGCTTCGCCTGCGAAGCGTTTTCGAAGTGCACTGCTTAGACGCACTGACGAGCAACTGCAACAAAGTGCTCTGCTTAGACGCTTTGACGAGCAACTGCAACAAAGTGCTCTGCTTAGACGCACTGTAGAGCAACGATATGATACACGAAATAGGAAGGAGAATTTTATGAAAGAAAACATTTACAGAAACAGAACATTACAGGACTTATCAGAACAAGACATGAATCTAACAATGAGAGTAGCAGGCTGGGTTGAAAATATACGTGACCATGGTGGAGTCTCATTTATAGATTTAAGGGATATGTATGGTGTATTACAGGTAGTACTGCGTAATACCGCACTCTTAAATGGAATCAGTAAAGAAATGTGTATTTCTATCGAAGGTATCGTTGAAAAGAGAGATGAGGATACTTATAACCCCAAAATTCCAACAGGCACAATTGAACTGGAAGCAAAAAAAATTGAAATTCTTGGGAAATTATATCAACAGCTTCCGTTTGAGATCAGGCAATCAAAAGAAACGAGAGAAGATGTTCGCTTAAAATACCGCTATCTTGATCTTA
>CAZQTM010000447.1:0-1348 GCA_964595855.1 uncultured Lachnospiraceae bacterium
TGCTATTGTTGATAAATACACGCGAACCAGAATGGCATTATTAAATGGAGCTGATTTAGTAATTGAATTACCTGTTTTATTTGCTACCGGAAGTGCTCAATATTTTGCACGTGGAGCGGTTTCCCTGCTGGATAAATTAAATGTCGTCGATACATTATGTTTTGGCTGTGAAACAGACAATGTAACCCAACTTTTACGTGCTGTAGATTTTCTTTTTAATGAAACGGAAGAATATAAAAAGGAACTTAAGGAACTGTTAAAGCAAGGGATTTCATTTCCAAAGGCAAGGGAAAAAGCAATGCAATCGATATTAGGTGATGAAACAGCTTCCATCCTGTCTTCACCCAATAATATTCTTGCCATTGAATATTGTCTGGCACTGCTTGAACGAAATAGCAAGATAGTTCCTTTACCTTTAAAAAGGGAGGGACAGGGTTATCATGATTTACAACTTAACAATTCTGAATATCCATCTGCAACCGCTATTCGTAGATTATTAATTAGAAGTATATCTTCCCCTGTTTTAGACCAATATATTCCTTCAAACATAATATCCATACTTCATGAAAGATATCATAAAACATTCCCAATTGTGCAGAATGATTTTTCAGCCTTGTTAAAATACAAATTATTATTAGAATCATCTAATGGATTAATGAATTTTGCAGATGTTCCCACATCTCTCTCTGATAAAATAATAAAAAATCTGAACCTTTATTCCAATTTTGATTCTTTTTGTCAGATACTCAAATCAAAGGATATTACTTATGCCCGAATAAACCGTTGTCTTACACACATTCTTCTTCATATCACAGAAGATACTGTGACATTTTATAAAAATAACGACTACGCACATTATGCAAAAATACTGGGGTTTAAAAACTCATCTGTCCCATTATTAAGTAAAATCAAAGCACACACTGAAATTCCATTGATATCTAAAATGGCTGATGCTTTTAACATTATTCCGGATGAAGTTTATTCGCTACTAGAACATGATATTTTGGCTTCAAATATTTATGAATCTGTAGTAAGCGAGCGGTATCAAAAACCTTTTCAGAATGAGTATACGCAGAAATTAGTCATAATACCATAGAAGCCATAGGCTATTGTATCAAAGCAAAGCCTATGGCTTCTATTTAAAAACTCTAATTATATTTAATTTTTAAAACTATGGATTGGTGCCGGTATCCTTCCACCACGGTTAATAAAATCATCACAGGAAAAAGGATTGACTGGCATAACCGGTGCATATCCAAACAAACCGCCTAACTCCACTGTATCTCCAACTTTCTTTCCGATTGAAGGAAGCAGACGTACTGCCGTTGTTTTCTGATTAATCATGCCA
>CAZQTM010000448.1:0-1339 GCA_964595855.1 uncultured Lachnospiraceae bacterium
TCAACATCTCTTTAATTAATTCTATTTTACCCTATTTATTTCATCTTTCAAGCTATTTATGTCATGTTTAAGCTAAATACCAAAGATTAATGATAATACGCCTGCACTAACGATACCCATAATGATTCCAGCTAAAATAACACCACCCATTACTGCCAGTACACTCTTTTTAAAATCCATATCCAAAATACTAGCCGCTAATGTACCAGTCCATGCACCGGTTCCTGGTAATGGAATACCAACAAATAAAAGCAGTGCAATATATAACCCTCTTCCTGCTTTAGACTGTAACTTTTGTCCACCTGCCTCGCCTTTATCCAGGCACCATGTAAAGAACTTTCCAATATAGGGTTTATCCTTACCCCATTCAAGTACCTTTCTGGCAAACCAGTAAATAATTGGTACCGGAAGCATATTGCCTATAATGCATACAATATATGTTTGAAGAACAGGTAACTGCATTGACAGCGCATATGGAATAGCGGCCCTTAATTCAATTAGTGGTACCATAGAAATAAAAAATGCTATCAAATATTTTTTTAACATAGATATCTGCCTTTCCTAATGAACTACTAACAAGTTAAGCATTTATTGTTCCACTTGTCAATAAAGATAAACGGTATAATATTTTCCACTTATTTCTTTTTAATTCCAAACAAAGAACTGATAATTCGAATATTTGCAACAAGTACACATGTTGGAATCGTAAATATGTATCCTAATATTATGCTTACTATATATATTGTAACAACGTGATTTGTATACCGGGTTAAGTAATATTGAATCATAACTAACCACATAAAATGAAATATGTAAAATAAAAAAGAATACTTGGTAAAAAAATGGGTTAGTTTATTATTCTGGTTAAATCCAATTCTTGCAAATCCTATGATTGTCAGTATGCCAAACCAACATGCCATATACGATAATATTCCACATACTATACGATTATAATTGTTACAATAAATAAACATATAGGCACATATCACATCTGTTATAAACATGATGAATAGATTATAATATCGTAAGGATGAAATCTTATTTAAATTCTCTTCCTCTGATAAAATATAAAAACCTGCTAAATACAAAACCAAAAACTTACAGATACTCTTATCTGCAATATTTAATAACTGATCACTAATTGCAATCAAAATGACCATCAAAAGAATCCATATAAAAGAGATATTTGTCATTTTAAGCTTGGGTAAATATCTTTTCTGCAAATTTATTATGATAAGTGCTAATAATGAAATGATAAAAAGATATAGTAAAAACCATAAATGAGCAGGAGTAAAACCACCATCATAACCTGTAAGGGTTGTAAATTTTGTAAAAAATA
>CAZQTM010000449.1:0-1321 GCA_964595855.1 uncultured Lachnospiraceae bacterium
CGAATAAGAGAGCCTCAATTCATAAATATACTGAGGTTCTCTTACTTTATAATAAGTTATAACAGTCAACTTAAGCACAACCGGTGGTATCGATTAATACGTTAACTCTCTTTCTAAAAACTGCATGATGTATGGATTGTTATCCTCACTTAATGTTGGCATAAAGGCCATATAACGACACTTAACAAAATGTTCTTCATCCATATCAAATGTATAACCCATCTGGCATTTTGGATTACAATCATCCGGGTTTAATAACCTCTTACAGACGGAAGCTTTTTTGATATCCTTTTTAATGTTATTTGGCATGGTATCTAAGAAACTCTGATACTCATTAATGTGTTCCGGATATATTCTTAATTTCATTCCTGTCTTTCGTGATACAAAAGAAGCCAATGTTTTGTTTTTTCGGACATAAGATACCAGATATCCACTTTTAGAAGGTGATATATTATATTTAATAAATGATGGGGCTATTCCGTGGATTGTCTGAAAAGCTCTATTAAATGCAGTTGGAGAACTGTATCCATACTTTATGGAAACATCAATAATCTTTACATCTTTATCACGCAAATCAACGGCTGCTAAAGACATTTTTCTTCTGCGTATATACTCGGATAACGGAATACCCGCCATATAGGTAAACATTCTCTGGTAATGATACGATGAACAACATGTTATTTTTCCAAGTTGTTCATAATCAATTTCATCTGTTAAATGCTCCTCAATATAATTGATTGATTGATTAAGTCTTTCAATCCATTCCACTTGTCAATCCCCCTTGACATTTATATTATAGTAAATAGATTTATGTAAAACCTCTCATTTTCTGCACCAAAATGAGAGGTTTTATATTATTATTTAATCTATGGTTAATATCTCTCTTCATGTTGTGTCATATTTTGAATCCATACACCTTTTCTTACAAGGATAAAGCCAATAATACATTTAATCATTTCAAGTGACTGACAAATCAGATATAGCGGTACAATCGGTAAATCGGTATAACGTGAAAGGACATATGCCGCCGGGATGCTGACTGTCCATACAAAGACACTGTCAAATAAAAAGGTTACCACTGTTTTACCGCCAGAGCGCAGTGTAAAATAGGAAGCATTCGTAAATGCATTAAGGGGCATACAGATTGCTGCAATAATAATTAACTGCTCAGCAAGTCCTTTAATTTCATCACTTGTCTTATATATCTGCGGAAAAACTGAGGAAATCAAAGTCATTAATAGTCCAATCACAATACAGCTTGTTACGCTAAAGAAGATTAATTTTCCTGCATGATCTTTTGCTTCTTCCATCTTTCCTGCAC
>CAZQTM010000450.1:0-1318 GCA_964595855.1 uncultured Lachnospiraceae bacterium
CTTGAGTTTCCGTAATTTTATCCACAGAGCCTTGATTTTAGGTATCTCTCTATTAACAACTTTATAAAAATGCCCAAAATATAAGGAATCACCAGTCCTTTTGTAGTAGAATTAAGTTGCGAAACAAAATCTACACTAAACAATAAAGAAAGGGATTCCTTATGCTTAATTCTACAACAAATACTTATTCTTTGAAACGTAAAATTTTGACTTTTACAAATAAAATTTCCAGACGACTTTCTAAACCCGAAAAAAAGTTTGCTGCTGACATTACTTACGGCATTCTGGCATCCGGAAGCAGTCTCCTGACAGATGTTGTAGATCAACTGCACGAATCATCTAAAAAGATTAACGTCGTTGACCGTTTATCAAGACATCTTGATAAAGGGACTCCTGCAATTGCAGCAGCTTCTTATCTTCAGACCATAAAAAAATGGATTCCTTCCGATCCAGTCATTCATATCGATGACAGCGATGTTGTAAAGCCTGAAGGATATAAATTTGAATCTCTTGGTATTGTTCGAGATGGTTCAGAAAGCACTGCAACAAAAAGTGCTTATAAAAAAGGGTATCATGTTACAGAAGCCTGTGTCCTTACTGGCAGTAATCATCCTGTTAGCATTTTTTCGAGAATACATTCCTCTTCCGAGAAAGATTATAAATCCGCAAATACCATCACATTTGATGCAATTAAACAGGGGGCTGCACTCTTTGGTAAAGCAACCTTTGCCATGGATCGAGGGTACGATGACAACAAGATATTTCTAAAAATGGATGAATTAGGACAGAAATATGTAATCCGTCTTAAATCTAACCGAAAACTGCTATACCACAATAAATGGACCATGGCTACAGAACTGTGCAACCGACGAAAAGGCAAGGTTAAAGCGAACATATTCTATAAAGGCAAGGATCATGAAGCATACCTCTCTCATGTCAAAGTGCAGATCACTGCATCCAGAAAAGATATTTATCTGGTACTGGTTTATGGCATCACAGAACATCCGATGATGCTTGCCACTAATAAAGAAATCAAGTCAAAAGAAGATGTAATTAGGGTGGCTCGCATTTACTTTTCACGCTGGAAAATTGAAGAATATTTCCGCTGTAAAAAGCAGATGTTTCGATTTGAGAACTTTCGCGTAAGAAAGCTCGTTTCCATTAACGCACTAAATTTTTATATCACCTTGTGCATGGCATTCCTGGCTATGATTTCAATGGAATCTGAGACAAATGCACTTAAGGTTTCCATCATAAGATCAGCAGATCCGATAAAGGAAAAAGTTTTCTTCTGCTATTACCGACTGGCAAAAGGTAT
>CAZQTM010000451.1:0-1318 GCA_964595855.1 uncultured Lachnospiraceae bacterium
TCATTATTTCCTAACTCGCTATCACCACAGAAAATGCCAATTTCTAAATCTTCAGTAGTTATTACCGATACTCCTGGTTTCGTTTTTAACTCAAAAGCTGCCATGGTTGTGCCAATTACTGTTGTGATAGCTAGTAAACCTGCAAATCCCATTAAAATATATCTCTTCTTCATACTGGTTTATCTCCCCAATCATTATAATTTTGCATACTCCTTTTACATTACTAACTAAGTATAAAAGTGCGTGGTCACACAAAAGTCACACGGGTTCATTTCCTCTATAAATAAATATAGTGTTAAGAAGATGAAAATATTCATATAATAGTAAATTACAGTTATTTACTTATCTCTATATCCGATGAATTCCCCTATTTTTTTACTTTCCTTTACATTGACATCACTTTTGTAGTGATATAAAATATCCTTGTATGAAAATTGCGAGTAACGCAAAGCAGTATCGCATCATTGATGAATGTATTTACATGCGATACCGGAAAGGGTAAATTTATGAGTCAAATTATCATACCGGATAATTATCATTCCGCTTTAAATCTATATGACACACAGATAGGAATCAAAACAGTAAAGGACTTTTTTCAGTCTCTGTTGGCAGAGCGATTAAATCTTTTACGTGTCTCTGCTCCTCTTTTTGTAGATCCAGCATCTGGACTGAATGATAATCTTAATGGTGTAGAACGTCCTGTTACATTTGGTATTAAAGAACAAAATGATGAAGAAGCAGAAATTGTACATTCACTTGCAAAGTGGAAGCGCTATGCTTTAAAGAAATATGGTTTTTCAGTTGGTGAAGGTTTATATACTGACATGAGTGCCATAAGACGTGATGAAGAAACTGATAACATACATTCCATTTATGTTGATCAGTGGGATTGGGAAAAGATTATTACAAAAGAACAACGTAATGAAGATACCTTGAAAGATGTTGTGCGTAACGTATACAAAGTACTTCGTAAGACAGAAAAGTACATGGCTATCCGTTATGACTATATTGAAGAGATATTGCCTCAGGATATTTTCTTTATTACCACACAGGAATTAGAAGATATGTTTCCTGATAACACTCCAAAGGAAAGAGAATATTTTATTGCGAAAGCAAAGGGTGCTGTATGCGTCATGAAAATTGGCGATTTACTGGAATCCGGACAGAAACACGATGGACGTGCTCCAGACTATGATGACTGGAATCTGAATGCAGATATTGTAGTATATTATCCTGTTCTTGATATTGCACTTGAATTATCTTCTATGGGTATCCGTGTTGATGAGGATTCTTTAAAGAGCCAGCTAAAAAAAGCAGG
>CAZQTM010000452.1:0-1308 GCA_964595855.1 uncultured Lachnospiraceae bacterium
TTGATTATACTTACCGGTTACCTTTAATCTTGACATGGCCCTTGCAAGAGAAGCCTGTGTATGATAATGCTCTCTGATACTCTGTTTCTGACGTAACTGCTCTAAAGCACGGTCTTTTGCTTCCTGTGCTCTCTTTATATCAATATTTTCCGGTTTTTCAGCATATTCCACAAAAACGCTTGCCCTATTGTTGATCATTTGAACAAAACCTTTTCCAACTGCTGCTTTGTGAATTTCTCCGTCCTGTGTAGTATAGCGAAGCTCTCCAACATCGACAGCTGTTATCATGCTTTGATGATGAGCCATAACTCCCATTTCACCATCAATGCCGGGAATAATCAGCAAATTACATTTACCATCAAAAAAGACCTTGTCACTTGCAATAATTTTTAATGTAAATGTGTTCATTCAAGGCTCCTTTCCGTATTATGATATTTCTGCATCCTTTTTCGCTTTTTCCATTACATCATCTATGGTACCGACATTAAAAAATGCCCATTCCGGATAATCATCCATTTCACCGCTTACAATAGCTTTAAAGCCACGTATTGTCTCTGCTAGTGGAACATATTTTCCCTCTACCCCTGTAAAGTTTTCAGCTACGAAAAATGGTTGTGATAAAAATTTCTGTATTTTTCTTGCTCGGTATACGGCCATTTTATCTTCCTCAGATATTTCTTCCATACCTAGGATTGCAATAATATCCTGTAGTTCCTTATATTTCTGTAATAATTCCTGAACCTTACGTGCAACTTCATAATGTTCCTCTCCAACCACTTCTGCCTCCAATATTCTGGAATTGGATTCCAAAGGATCAACAGCAGGATAGATACCCTGTTCTACAATTTTTCTGGAAAGAACAGTCGTTGCGTCCAAATGTGCAAATGTTGTAGCAGGAGCTGGGTCTGTTAAATCATCTGCCGGTACATATACTGCCTGTACAGATGTTACAGAACCACTTTTGGTAGAGGCTATACGCTCCTGTAACTCGCCCATTTCTGTTGCCAGCGTTGGCTGATATCCTACGGCAGACGGCATTCTTCCAAGTAATGCAGAAACTTCTGATCCTGCCTGTACATATCTGAATATATTATCAATAAATAACAGGACGTTCTGGTGCTTTTCATCTCTGAAATATTCTGCCATAGTCAGGCCTGTTTCTGCTACTCTCATACGTGCTCCCGGTGGTTCATTCATCTGTCCAAACACCAAGGCGGTCTTAGATAAAACACCGGATTCTTTCATTTCACACCAAAGATCATTTCCTTCTCTTGAACGTTCTCCAACACCGGTAAATATAGAATATCC
>CAZQTM010000453.1:0-1303 GCA_964595855.1 uncultured Lachnospiraceae bacterium
AACCATGTGACCAGATTAATATGAGGAATTGCCCATGAAAAAATGCACAAAAATAGTATTTTCAGCCTTGACCGGAATTATCATTATACTAAACATATTGGCGTGGAAAAGCACAAGTTTCTGCGATTTTTATGTTGATAAAATTTTCCCGGTATGGATTAATACGTATGGCCGTCTTACAAGCCTAAGTACAAAATCAGTTGGAGAAATGATGATCGCACTTGCAGTTATATTATTGTTAACAGCAATAATATTAGGGTTTGTTGCGGTTATTTTTTTTACAATAAATAAGATACTTTCAAATAAATTGAAAGATAATTGGAAAAACCTTTTTCGTGTATTTAATAGAATTGTTAAAATTTATTTTATCAATATTATGGGAGTTGCCATAGTCATATCATTTATCATGACACTAAATTGTTTTATTCTGTATCATTGCTCCACATTTAAGGATAAATATCTTACAGAAGTTTTACAAAATCGTGGTGATTATACTATCGAGGAGTTGTCCTATTTGAGGGACTATGTTGTAATGCGTGTAAACGAGTATGCAAAAATGATGGATCGTGATGAAAATGGTCTAATTATCTATGATGGAAATATGGAGGATGAGGCAATCCGTTCCATGCAAGCATTAGGAGAAACATATCCTCAGCTTGCCGGTTATTATACAACACCAAAACAAATCAGATCTTCTGAGTTTTTGAGTCAGCAGTATATGCAGGGTTACTATTTTCCATTTTCAATGGAAGCTAATTATAATAATGTAATGTATATAATGTGTAAGCCATCAACCATGTGCCACGAATTGGCACACACAAAAGGGTTTATTTATGAGGATGAAGCCAATTTTATATCATTTTTGTCCTGTATTCACTCCGATGATATCGTTTTTCAGTATAGCGGGTATCTATCAGTATTAAATTATATTGATAATGATTTTAAAGAATCTATCAAGGGTAACAAAAGCATATACAATTCTCATGTTAGAGTATCTAGTCAAGTAAAACGCGATAATGTTTTTTTAACTGAAGAGGCATGGGTACAAGTTGAAAAGAAGGCAATTGTTAAGACAGAGACGGTCAAAAAGGCTAGTAGTACTTTTATTGAAACAAGCTTAGTTTTAAACGGATTGGAACAGGGAAGTGCAAATTATAGTGAAGTGGTTGGGCTGTTGATGGATTATTATACTTGTACAGATGACGAGTGGATGAATCAGGATAATTATGTAGTTAAGGGAGAATAAAATAACTGTGATATATAAACCGGATGTATGAAAAATACATCCGGCTTATTTTACATT
>CAZQTM010000454.1:0-1301 GCA_964595855.1 uncultured Lachnospiraceae bacterium
AAATTGAATAAAAATTAAAAATTTTTGTAACAAATTGTACTTTTGTCGCACTTATATTATGAGGAGGTGAAGAAGTGGATAAGCAATCATTAACAAAGGTATACGAAGAAAATGCAAAAGTCGTATATAAATATTTATTTTGCTTAACCCATAATTCTGATTTATCAGAAGAACTTACCCAGGAAACATTTTATCAGGCGACGAAAGGATTCGACTCTTTTCGAGGAGATTGTAAAATATCTGTCTGGCTGTGCCAGATTGCTAAGAGGCTTTGGTATAAGGAAATAGAAAAACAGAAAAAAGCCACTGTCCCATTAGATGATCTTGAAAACGAAATTCATTCAAAAGAAGATATTGAATATGATTTTCTGCTCAAGGATGATAAACTACAACTTTTTAAAAAGCTACATATGTTTGATGAAAATACAAGGGAAGTTATTTATCTGCGCTTGACCGGTGAACTCAGCTTTAAGGAAATCGGAAGTGTTATGGGTAAAACAGAAACGTGGGCGAGAGTTACATTTTATCGTGGAAAACAGAAACTAGTGGAGGAAAGAGAGAATAATGGATAATTTAAAATGTGAAATTGTCAGAGATTTATTACCAAACTATATTGAAAAATTAACATCAGATACAACGAATGAATATATGGAGTCACATCTGTCCGAATGTGATGATTGTCGCAAAGCCTGCGATGAGATGGAAATCCAGATAGCATCGGAAAAAGCTCCTGAGGTTAAGGAATTTGGAAAGTTTCTAAAGAAAATCAAAATTAAGTACATAAATATCATATTTTTACTGCTGGGTTTAGCCGCAATATTAACCTGTTTTATTGTAGATCTTGCTATTAATTTATCCCTTACATGGTCTCTTATTGTGGTGGGTGGTATCTTACTTCTTTATCTGCCTGGCTATGTTATGATTGTGGAAAAGAAAAATAGAATTTTTATGACACTTCTTACAATTAGTATTTTGGTCTATCCATTTTTGTACTTATTACAGTATGTGCTTCAAAAGTCATTTTCTGTAGACAGTATATGGTTTTATCAGTGCGCTACCCCTATCACTGTAATTTATTTGGTATTTGCTTGGATTATTTATTTTGTGGCAAGAATTTTTAGATGGAATGCCTTTTTTGATCTGGCATTTGCATTCCTGATTGCCATTCCTGCTAATGTGCAGACAAATATTATCGTTGAATCCATGGGGGGCTGGAGAGATTTCCCGAAAGGTTTTATGCAATATGGTTTTGGGTATCTTGCAGGTGCAATTATATTTGGTATTATAGGATGTGTCTATAT
>CAZQTM010000455.1:0-1298 GCA_964595855.1 uncultured Lachnospiraceae bacterium
ATATGGATTTATCAATATTGATGATAAAGGAATTCTATATGTATCAATTGTATGTATTATCATGGCTGCCGGGATACTTGTTGTAAGCGTTTTCCTACATAGAATAAGTCGAGCTGTTTATAAAATGAAAGCAAATAAATGATAAGATATAAAAAGGTCTTACAAGCCCCAGTTTACGGGACTTGTAAGACCTTTCTTTTACTTGTTAATATTCCGATTCTCTTACCATTTGTTCATATGTATTTTGTCTTCTGCATTAAACTCATACTGCTTGGGATGTGTTGCATCTTCAGAGGGGTATCCGATAGCAATATAACAAGGCATGTAATAATTATCTGGATGACCGATGGCTTCTTTAATATACTTTACTTCATTTGGAAATGGTATGCGAAATGCCGTTGCTAAACCTTCAGCTGTGGCTGCAAGAAAAATATTCTCAATACAACACCAAATTGAGCCAAGGTTATTCAGGTCACTCATACTTTTTGGCTTTAATATAGGATAGTCTTGACGAAAAAAGGGTAGTACTAAGCATCCACTGTGATATAGCATTGTATATTGCTTGGGTACTCCATCAAGATACATATCTCTTTGACACGCATCTGTTAATTGATTCTGATCTAAAAAGCCTTCAACCTGTTTACGGGTAAATTTCTTAGGTATCTTATCAATAACTTTTGCTTTTTCTTCCGCATCTTTAAGTATAACATATTCCCAGCTGCGCATATGATCATTAGTTGGTGCTTTCAGACCAGCAGTTAAAATACGATTTAAAACTTCATCAGGTATAGCTTTATCCTGTAGATCCCTAATGGTTCTCCGATTATTAATTACATCATAAAAATTCATTATGATTCCTCCTTTATACTATTTAGATTCACTTTCATGTAAATTATCTAAAATGCGCTCTAGCAGATGTTCGAATGTTATAATTTCATCTTCGGTAAAATTTTTATAAAATAGTTGTATCATTACGTTGGTTACATTTTCATATTTAATATTTAAAGATTTTGCTTTCTCAGTCAAAAGGATACGCGTTTGTCTTCTGTCCGCTTTATCATAAGAACGAATGAGAAAACCATTGCTTTCCATACGGTCCAGCATACTTGTAAGTGTTGTCTTTGCCAGAGCAGTACGTCGTGATAATTCTATAATAGGTATATTGTCCTCCTGCCATAGAACATAAAGAATTCTTCCCTGTGCACCATTGAATTCTCCAATGCCATTTTTTCGCAAGAGAGCATCAAAAACTCTGTCTTGTACTTGTTTTACTTGTGAGATTAAGAAACCACTATTTG
>CAZQTM010000456.1:0-1295 GCA_964595855.1 uncultured Lachnospiraceae bacterium
TTAAGTCCAATCTTATGGCAGAACTCTATACTGCTAGGATCTCCGCCATGCTCACCACAGATTCCAAGCTTTAAATCAGGTTTTACACTTCTTCCCTTTTCAACAGCCATTTTTACAAGCTGACCAACACCATTCTGATCAAGTTTTGCAAATGGGTCTGATTCATAAATCTTTGACTTATAGTAGGCATCTAAGAATTTACCGGAATCATCTCTGGAAAAGCCAAATGTAAGCTGTGTCAAATCGTTTGTTCCAAATGAAAAGAAGTCTGCTTCTGTAGCAATTTCATTTGCAAGTAAAGCTGCTCTTGGAATCTCAATCATAGTTCCAATATGGTATTTCATGTCAGAATTCTTTTCCTTCTTTACTTTCTCTGCAATATCCACTACAACCTGTTTTACATATTGAAGTTCTTTCTTTTCACCGACAAGTGGAATCATGATTTCCGGTTCAATATCATAACCTTTCTCTGCCTTTACTTCTATTGCTGCTTCCATAATAGCTCTGGTCTGCATCTTGGCAATTTCCGGATAAGTTACTGCTAGACGGCAGCCTCTGTGACCCATCATAGGATTGAATTCATGTAATGCATCACAGGTTGCTTTTACTTCTTCCGGAGTTAGATTCATATCATGTGCCAGCTGAATAATTTCAGCCTTTTCAGTTGGTACGAATTCATGCAGTGGCGGATCAAGATAACGAACTGTCATCGGTTTATCCTCTAATGCTTCATACATTGCCTTAAAATCAGATTTTTGGAATTGAATCAGTTCACATAGAGCTTCTTCTCTTCCTTCAACTGTTTGTGATAAAATCATTTTTCTAATTTTGGGAATTCTCTCAGCATCAAAGAACATATGCTCTGTACGGCAAAGGCCGATTCCCTCAGCTCCAAGTTTAACAGCATTTTTTGTATCGAGTGGAGTGTCTGCATTCGTTCTAACCTGCAATTGCCTAAAGCTGTCAGCCCACTTCATCAATCTTTCAAAATCACCACTAATGCTAGCTTCTACCGTATGAATATCACCAAGGTAGATTTTTCCGGTAGAGCCATCTAATGAGATATAATCACCTTCATGAATTGTTTTTCCACCTAATTCAAAAAAATTTTCATTTTCATTAATTCTAATATCACCACAGCCGGACACACATGCTGTTCCCATTCCTCTTGCTACAACAGCTGCATGTGATGTCATACCGCCTCTAACCGTTAATACCCCTTCTGCTGCATGCATTCCTTCGATATCTTCCGGTGATGTCTCAAGTCTAACAAGAATAACACGTTCTCCTCTTTT
>CAZQTM010000457.1:0-1292 GCA_964595855.1 uncultured Lachnospiraceae bacterium
CTTCCCATTTTACAAATTACCTCTTATTCTTCAAAGTCCAAACACATTCTAATCTCCATGTATGGTCTTACTGAATTGTTAGCTACCTCAACATGTAAAGGATTTACGGAATAGGCGTTTAATGAAGCTTCATCCGTAAACGTGGAATCCAGCATTAAGTCAGCATTAGAGGATGACAGAGATTCCGTCTGTACGTGTATTTTCTCTAATCCTTCAATTTTTCCATAGAGACCTTCCAAACCATGTTTTACATTTTGTTTAATTAATTCTTTTTCTTCTTTTGTTTTATCTTCTTTAATTTTCCAAAGTATAATATGATGTACCATAATCGTTTCCTTTCTATTTTAAAAATCCATTTACTATTTGTTCTTCTGCTTCTTTTTCTGTTAATCCTAATGTCATTAATTTTGTTAATTGTTCTCCGGCTATTTTACCAATAGCAGCTTCATGTATCAGGCTTGCCTCCACATTATTTGCAGTCAGTTGGGGAATTGCTGTTACACTGGCATCATCCATAATAATGGCATCACATTCAGTATGTCCATTGCATTTATTATTACCATTAATGACTGACAAAAATGTCTGCTTGGAATGTCCTTTCGCAACAGAACGGGATACTACATTTGCACTGCAATCCGTTCCATCCATATCTACTGTAAAATCTGTCGTTGCTGATTGATTTCCATGTGTCATGATCTTTTCATGAATAATTAAGGTGGCATGATCAGCCAGTTTACCCTTGGTAACTCGTTTCGTGGAGTCAATTCCCTTTATCTGGGCAGTCTCCATTTCCATTTTAGCTCCTTCTTCCAGTTCAACGATGGTAGTTGGGTTCATAATATTCAAACCATTTCCATCCCCCTCCCCATAATGCTTTTCAATATATTTCACTTTCGCATTCTTTCCTAGGAAGAAACTATGTATTCCATCATGGCCTGATTCCTGATCACCACAGTTATGAATTCCGCATCCTGCCACAATTGTGACATCAGCATCTTCACCAATGTAAAAATCATTGTATACTAAATCGTTCAGACCAGATTCACTGATAATAACCGGTATATGAACACTCTCGTGCTTCGTCCCGGGTGCAATAATAATATCGATTCCGGGTTTATCCTTCTTTGTTACTATATTAATGTTTGCAGTTGTATTCCTGCTATCTAATTTACCATTGGCACGAATATTATATGCTCCAATCGGAACCTCATGGATGTCTGCTATTTCTTCTAATAAATTTTTTTGTATTTTATCCATAATCAAGCCTCATGCTGCGACTGTATTTTTAGGAG
>CAZQTM010000458.1:0-1292 GCA_964595855.1 uncultured Lachnospiraceae bacterium
CATGTGTTTCTGCAATCGTGATTGTAATACTATTGATGCTTTCACCGACACTTTCCAAAAAGTATTTTAATGAAGAATGGGTATCTGATGCGCAAAAACCGGAGATAGATAATGAACATTCCTATATATTTGAAAAATATAGTTTATCTAAGAGAGAAGTCGAAATATGTAAGTTGTTTCTTGAAGGATATACAATGCGTCAGATTGCAGGTATCCTTAATCTTTCATATGCAACGATAAACACCTATCAGACGAGTCTTTACCGAAAGTTAAAAATCAATAGTAAGACGGAACTTCTTATAATTTTTAAAGACTACATAATAAAATGAATTTGACACTTTTATTTGTCTCATTTTGATTCAAATAAGAGTGTCTTTTTTAATTCATTAGAACTAATGAATTGGTTATTTATATGTTTGCTTAAATAATATATATAAGTATTGTGAGGGGCGAAGTAAACATATGAGTAAAATTTCAAGAGATATGGTAATTCTAGTTAGTTGTTTAATAGTTATAATCATTTGTATCTATATTGCTTATGGAACATATGGAATTAGTAATGATGTGCTTAGAGTAAGTTCTACAACAATAAAACCAGCATGCAAATTTGCAACTGATTTTGTAATTGTGTTTTTTGCTCCATCAGAATGCAGAAATAAGTAATAATATTTTTTTTCAATCATATAATATATATATGGGAGGGATAAAGCATGTCTTATTGTAGTAAATGTGGAACACAGATTAACGAAGGAGAGAAGTATTGTTCAAAATGTGGCAATTTGGTAGCACAGGAAGCGGACAATCAGAAAGAAACAAATGGAGAATCTTCTGAAAAACAAAATGACTTTGTAACAAGAATTCAGGATTTGAACAGTACTGCAGATACGACGGCTGCTTATGCGGTAGATGATGTGACACAAAATAAAGCTATGGGTATCCTTGCTTATTTCGGTCCGTTGGTTCTGATACCAATTTTGGCTGCCCCTAAATCTATGTTTGCACGGTTTCATTCGAACCAGGGATTGGTACTGTTACTTGCCGATATAGCTTACAGCATTATCAATGCTATCTTAACAGCAATTTTCTGGGCAATTTCTTGGCGGCTTGGTTCCATTATGTCTTCTATACTTGGTCTGGTATGGATTCTTTTCATGGTTCTTGCTATCATCGGTATTGTCAATGCCGCTAGCGGTAGAGCAAAAGAACTTCCTATAATTGGAAAAATAAAAATACTTAAATAGTGAATATTGATTATTGGGGCAACATGTGTGGTTCACACTTGTTGCCTTTTT
>CAZQTM010000459.1:0-1284 GCA_964595855.1 uncultured Lachnospiraceae bacterium
GGAGACTTTATCGTTGCACCAATAGAATCTTCCCTCAGCTTCTCAACTTCCTTTTGTTTTTCTGCAATCAGTGTATTTTGGTTCCCTACATCAAGTTCTGTCTGCACATCCTTAACAACTGCGGCTTGTTCTGTCTTGGCTGTCTCAAGAGCTGCTGTGGCTGTTGCGAGTTTTGCCTTTGCTTCAATTAATTGATTATTCAAGTCGGTTTTATCATTACTATTTGAGGAACTTGCATTATTAACATTATCATAATCGGATTTAGCGCTATTATATGCATCAAGATATGTTTTTGCATTCTGCTTTGCACTTGCAAGTTTCTGATCTGCTGCATCTTTATTCACTGGATAGTTATTAATTGCCGTTACTTTTTCTTGTGCTGCCTCATAATTAGATTGTGTTCTATTATACTCATCTTGATTCGCAATAGTAAGATTGTTTGTATATGCATCACGTGCTGTTTCAAATTCCGCCTTTGCAATATCTAACGCATTCTGTGCATCCTCCAAACTTCCCAGATTTTTTCCAGAATCTATTACTGTATTAAGAGCTGTTTCTGCCTCTGTGACTTTCTGCTGTGCGGAAGAATAATTTGAAGTTGCAGTATCAAGTGCTGTTTTTTCAGATGTAGTATCCACTTTTTTATTATCTAATATATCCACCTGTTTCTGTATAGAATTGATATTATTATTTATAGTATTAACCGAAGTCTGGGCTGCCGTCACCTTATCATTCACTGCCTGGATTCTTGCCTGATACTGGGAAATGGTGAAATCTGTACCACCCTGTGCATTTGCAAATGCTCCAGCAGAAATATCACCACTTAAAATCTTCTGAGCAAATGCAAAATTAAGTGCTTCTAACTCTGCTTCCGCTTTTTCCAGCTCGTCACTGTCTTTATCTTCCAGATAAAAAAGTACTTGGTCCTTTTCTACTTCATCACCTTTTTTTACATTCACAGCTTCAATAACCCGGCTTTCTTTCACAACTACATTATAAGGATCATTAGCTGTTACGTTTCCGGTTCCTCTTACTTTTTCTGTAATACTTCCGCTCTGAACTGTCTGGGTTGCAACCTCCGGCAGTGAAAAATTCATGATGGAATTGGAAAAGAATGTAAGTACCAGCATGATAGTCAAAAATATAATCGCTATGTTTTTTATTTTATCTTTTCTTATTTTTAATGTATCTCTATCTTCCATGTTTATCACCCTTTAATACCACCCTGGTATGTAATTCCTTCCACTATATATTCTTCACCATATAAAAATACCAGTAGAGTTG
>CAZQTM010000460.1:0-1282 GCA_964595855.1 uncultured Lachnospiraceae bacterium
TAAAAATACTCTCTGTCTCCATCTCGAAGTGTTAATCCCATACCAAAACATATAATACCCTTTACTCCTACATCAACGCAGTATGACATAATTCCTCGTATATTTTCTTTTGTATCATTGATATAAGGCAGAATAGGAGAAAACCATACTACGGTTGGAATACCATGTTCCTGTAATACCTTTAATGCCTCGTAGCGTTTGCTGGTAACGCAGACATTTGGTTCTATTATTTTGCATAAATCATCATTATAGGTTGTTAATGTCATCTGAATAACACATTTTGACTGCTTGTTTATTTTTTCAAATAGGTCAAGATCTCTTAAAACAAGATCTGACTTGGTAATAATGGTTGCTCCAAATTCATACTTTGCAATTACTTCAAGACAACTTCGCATCAGTTTTAGATCTTTTTCTATTGGCATGTAAGGATCACACATGGAACCAGTGCCAATCATACACTTTTTTCTCTTATGTTTTATTGAATCTTCTAATAATTCTACTGCATTCTCTTTTATCTCAATATCTTCAAACGCATGATCCATTTGATAACAATTACTTCTGGAATCACAATATATACAACCATGCAGACAACCTCGATAAATGTTCATTCCATTTTGTGATGATAATATACTTTTATACATTTTTCTATGCATATTCTACTCTTCCTCTTGTACAATAATTACTCAGATTAATTTTATTATATGGTTTATTTTCTTAATATAGTATATAATAATTAAAAACAAGTTGTTAATGATTGTTTTGCGAAAGGAGCCTTTTATGAACCCAAACGTATTTCGAAACATATCTTATGGAGTTTACGTCATAGGAACCATTGATGATGACAGACCAACAGGCTGTGTTGCGAACAGTGTTATGCAGATTACATCATCACCTGCAACTATAGCTCTTAGTATGAATCATGATAATTATACGCATAATTGTATCGAGAAAACAAATAAATTTTCTGTTTCCATTTTATCTGTTGATGTTGATCCACAGATTATTGGTAAATTTGGATATTATTCAGGAAAAGACACCAATAAGTATGAACATATACCGTATGAAATGAAAGAAGATATCCCCATATTAAAAGAAAGTTGTGGATATCTTGTATGTAATGTTATTAACAAAGTGGAAACTACGACACATACTGTTTATATTGCCGAAGTACTAGATGGTGATGTATTAAAAGATGAAATTCCAATGACATATTCTTACTATCATAAAGTAATTAAAGGAAGCAGTCCTAAAAATGCTCCTACTTATTTACCTAATAACTAAT
>CAZQTM010000461.1:0-1277 GCA_964595855.1 uncultured Lachnospiraceae bacterium
AAAAAGGGAGCTTGTACAAGCTCCCAGAAATCGTTATTTTTGTCTTTCATACTTCTTAAATGCGTAAGTTGTATCAAAATAAACCTGTTCATCACTTACCGCTGTTATTTTAAAGTCTGGCATTTTATCTAGATTAGGGAAAAATGCATCTGCCTCATATTCCCTGTCAATCTTCGTAACATGCACGGTATCAACATAAGGCAGCATCTGCCTATATACTGTCTCTCCACCAATGATATACACATCATTCGTGTCATATTGTTTTAGTTCTTCTAGAAGTTCTTCAATACCATGAACGACAGTAGCATCCTTTACCTTATAGTCGTTATTACTAGAAAGGATTATGTTCGTTCTCTGTGACAAAGGCAGACCATTTGGAAATGTCTCCAATGTTTTTCTTCCAAGCACCACTACTTTTCCAAGCGTCTCCTTACGAAACATTTTATGGTCTGCAGGTATACTAATCAATAGTTGATTTTTACATCCAATTGCCCAATTACTATCAACGGCAACAATCATATTCATAGTTTCTTTCTCCCTTATTGTCTATATTGCTATTGGAATATCTTTAACCTGTTCCCCGGTAACATAATTTTCTACTGTTACATCATTACGGGTAAACTGATAAAAGTCATGAATGTCAGGATTCAGTATAAATTTAGGTGCATCATACTGAGGTCTTTTTATTAATTCTTCGATAATTGGGATATGTCTGTCATAAATATGAGCATCCGCGATAACATGAACAAACTCTCCAACCTGCATGTCACATACCTGAGCCAGCATATGGATTAAGACTGCATATTGTACAACATTCCAGTTGTTAGCTGCAAGTACATCCTGAGATCTCTGATTTAAGATACCATTTAATGTTAGTTTATCATCGCCTTTTTTTTGTGTAACATTGAAAGTCATACTATAAGCACAAGGATACAGATTCATTTCATGTAAATCCTGGTGAACATATATATTAGTCATAATTCTTCTGCTAAACGGATTGTTTTTTAAATCGAAGATAACTCGATCAACCTGGTCCATCATCCCCTCTTTATACTGATGCTTAACCTGCATCTGATATCCATATGCCTTTCCAATAGAACCATCAGGATCCGCCCACTCATCCCAAATATGACTGTGAAGATCATTGATATTATTAGACTTCTGCTGCCAGATCCACAGTAGTTCATCCGTTGCACTCTTTAATGCTGTCTTTCTTAATGTGAAAATAGGAAATTCTTTTGAAAGATCATATCTGTTTACAACACCAAACTTCTTTA
>CAZQTM010000462.1:0-1272 GCA_964595855.1 uncultured Lachnospiraceae bacterium
GGTGGTAATATTATACTTTTCTTTAATGATTTATTTGTGGATTCTCACGTTATTTCCAATATGGTTAGTTTAATAAATGAACATCAAGATTGCATTGGTGCACATGCAGACCTTGTTTATGCAACAGACGAGGCAATAGTAAGACACTGGAGAATGGGACGACAAAGAAGTGTCTACACAGGCTGGATGCCGGGACATCCGACACTGTTTCTGAAGCGTGAAATCTATGAACAATATGGACTTTTTAATACTGATTATAGAATTGCAGCAGATTATGAATTTATGCTCAGGTTTCTGAAAGACCGACAAAAAAATATGTTGGCGTATTATCCGGAAGTAATTGTGAGTATGTATTATGGAGGAACAAGTACGAGCTCGTTTAAAAGTTATGTAGCTTCATTCCGAGAGGGCTGCAGGGCACTTCGAGATAATAGGATTCACTTTGGATTGATTGTAAACCTACTGCGAAGCTGCAGGGTATTGCTACAATTTAGATAGTATCTTGTGTATAAATACTTGAAGAGGAAGGAATATCATGCAAACTACAATGACAACAAAAGATAAAAAATTGAATTTTATCATTAGCTTTATTGTATTGTTTATTACCTGGGGTGGAATGCTCAGACGTAGCTTCAATGCAGATACCATGTATCATATGGTGAGCGATGGCAGCGACATGTGGAACAATATTCGCGACGGGAGATTTATGTCGGCATTGGTCTATTTTGTGTTAGACCTTTTCGGACTGGATACCACAACCCATACCGGTGTGACTGCCTTAGTGAGTATTGTAGTATTGGCAGCGGCAGCGGTGCTCTTTCAATACCTCTTAAGTTTATACTTCCATGCTGAGAGTTTGGTTGACAGGATAGTGATGCTTGTTATATCCTTACTTCCATTTGTGAATGTTTTGTTTTCAGAAGTATTTATGTTTGGTGAATGTACTTTTGGGTTTGCAATGACGTACTTTTTGGCACTTTTGGCATGTGTACTCTTTGCAAAAGGGAAGTATGTTACTGCTTTTATATGCATGATTTTATCAACTATGTTTTATCAGGTTGGTTCTGTTTTTGCCGTCATGATTTTATCAGCGTTTATTTTTATTAAGTATCAAGAAGAATTGAACTGGAAAGCTGTTAAGGAAGAATTGCTGTGTATTGTAGTGACGGTTTTGCCCGGCGGAATTAATCTTCTGACCAGTAAACTGTTGGAATCATTCAGCGATATTGGGAAATATAACAAGTCGGTTGATATGACCAATCTAAGGGATAA
>CAZQTM010000463.1:0-1236 GCA_964595855.1 uncultured Lachnospiraceae bacterium
ACGTTAGCAATATAGATAGCACGTCCCATACCACCCTCATCCGGGCTTATTACCATCATATGATTGACATCTAACTGCAGATCCTTCACATTTTTAAGAAGACCTTTAATAAATTGATAAGCTGGCTGTATGGTCTCAAAACCATGCAAAGGAATTGCATTTTGTACTCTTGGGTCATGCGCATCAAAAGTGATAATATTATCAACTCCCATGCTGATTAGCTCTTGAAGAGCAATCGCACAGTCTAAAGATTCTCTTGCTGTACGTTTGTGCTGTCTGCTTTCATACAAAAATGGCATAATCACGGTAATTCTTCTTGCTTTACCACCAACAGCAGCAATAATACGTTTTAAGTCCTGATAATGGTCATCTGGTGACATATGATTTTCATGTCCTCCCAGAGTATAGGTAAGACTATAGTTACAAACATCAACCATAATATATAAATCGGTACCTCGAACAGATTCAAGAATAACACCTTTACCTTCACCTGAACCAAAGCGTGGAACTTTAGAACTTAAGATATAGGAGTTCCTTTGATAGCCGGAAAATGCAAGACTGTTTTTATGTTCATTTTCTCTTTCCGTTCTCCATTTAACCAAATAAGAGTCTACTTTTTCGCCAAGTGTCTGACAACTGGATAATGGAATGATGCCAAGAGATCCAACCGGAATGGTCTCAAGATTTCTTTTCTCTTCACGCTTTACCATGAAAGGAGTCCTCGCTTTCTATATAAAAACTTTATTCAACCATACGAATATCAGGACCTGTTAGGCGGCAGAATATGAAATTACCTGTCAATCTGGAGAAAATACGATCAGTATAGCGATCACGTAATTCCTCTAAAGAAAGATTTGTGGAAATAACAATTGACTTTTTTCGTAAGAAACGTTCATTTAAACATGTGAATAGACGCGATACAGAAAAAGCATTCGTTAGCTCAGTGCCTAGGTCATCAATGATTAATAAGTCACATTCATAAATGTCCTGATAAAATTCATTTAATTCTTCTTTGCTTTTGTAATCAAAAGAATATTTTGATAATGTATCCATAAGTGCAGTAGCACTAAAATAAATAACAGAATGTCCTGATTCTATTAGCGATTTAGCTATACAACCAGATAAAAATGATTTACCGGTACCCACTGTACCATAAAAAATAATATTTTGGTAGTCATTATCGAAGTTTTTTACAAAATTATTTGCTTTTTCAAAAGTATCATGAAAATGAATCAG
>CAZQTM010000464.1:0-1222 GCA_964595855.1 uncultured Lachnospiraceae bacterium
ATATATCCCTCTTTGTACCATTCTTGCTAATTTATCTGCCGGACTCGCATATTGATCTAACTCATTCAAAATTATTGCTGTGGTTGTTATCATATTTTACCTCATGCTGCGACTGTATTTTAGGAGTCAGCTAATGGTGCAAGTTTGCGTAGCGCAAACTTGGTGAGTGAAAGATTTGATAAATCTTTCACTTTTTCACCTCTTAATCGTATGCTAATCGATTTGTTGGAGAAAATCAAGCTATTTATGTTATTTTAAACTTGATTACCGTCATTAGCATATTCAGAAGTAAAATCTTTATTCTAAATTTTCATTCTCCAAATGTATTGACAAACAAATCACAACGCATTATATTGAATATATATTCAATGAATATATGTTCAATATTTTACTTGGAGGAGCATATGGCAACAAGAGAAGAACAAAAAGAAGCAAGAAGAAATGAGATTTTATTAGTTGCTCTTGATTTATTTATTAAGAAGGGGTATGGGGGAACCCGAATTACAGATATTGCAAAAGCCGCAAACATGAGTACCGGTCTTCTATTTCACTATTATGAGTCAAAAGAAAAGTTATACGAGGCATTGGTAGAGTTAGGTGTATTGGGTCCTCAAATGGCTATGCAGCTACCTGTAACAGACCCAATTGAATTTTTAGAGTCTGCAGCAAAAATGATTTTTTACTATATGAAAGAATCTCCATATACGGCAAAAGTATTTGTACTTATGATGCAGGTATGCAATCAAGAACCGGTTACAGAAAAAATTGGAGAATTAGTAAAAAAAATTACAAATGTTGAAGATAGTATACCAATTATTAAGAAGGGGCAAGAAGTAGGAGAAATTAAGGATGGAGATCCACTTGCTTTATCTGTGGCATTTTGGGGAGCCATCCAGGGAATAGCGGAATCGTATGCGATGGATCCAACACTCCCTTTACCTGAATCATCATGGGTAGTAGATATGATTAGAAAGTAAGAAAAGAAAGAGAGAGACAAAATGAAAAATATTATCATTATTGGAGGAGGCCTGGCCGGTTTATCAGCTGGTATCTATGCACAGAAATATGGTTTTTCCTCTACTATTTTTGAACAACATACGATTGTGGGAGGACAATGTACCGGTTGGAACAGACAGGGATTTCATATCGACAACTGCATTGACTGGTTGACAGGAACAAAAGAGGGTACTTTGATGAATCAACTATGGCGTGATCTTGGCGC
>CAZQTM010000465.1:0-1214 GCA_964595855.1 uncultured Lachnospiraceae bacterium
TAATTGGAAGATATACAAATATTTATCCGACTTCATGTGTAAGAGGATTTATACCAGCAAACCATATTTATAAAAATAAAACAGAAATTTCTATGAAACATGAGTAAATAATAGCAGAGAATTTACTAAAGAAGGACATGTTATGAAACTTACGAAAGAAGTAAAAACTTTTTTAGATTACGATGAACATACAATAGAAGAAGAAATAAGTAAAGAGGATGGTTCATCTATACATGGTATTTTGGTGTTTAATATTGATAATTTCTCTCAAGTAAATGAAACGTTTGGGTATGAAGTTGGAGATGAGATAATCAAACTTATTAATGAAAATACTTTAAGATTGTTTCGTGGTAGCGATATTATTGTACAGTTAAACGGTGGAGAGTTCATGGTCTATAATAGGAATATTGGCGAGATCAATAATGCTGAAACTTTAGCTGAGAATCTATTAAAATCTATCTCTGCAATCTGTATCAATGACACATTTCGATTAACGGTATCAGTAGGAATTGCAATCTATCCACTACATGGAAAAGACTATCAGGAACTAAAAACAAAAGCTTATCAGGCAATGTACAGTGCAAAGGCTAATGGTAAGAATGGATTTCGTATTTATGATTCTGCAAGAACGAAAAAAAGATTTAATGAATTCAAATATGGGAATGACAACAATGAGACATTTTCTCTGAATCCATTAGATAAGAATTTTAAAGAACTTGCCATACAAATCCTTTATGAAGACAGAGACACTGTTTCTGCTATTAATACCATATTAGAATTAATGTGTATATATATGGGATTTTCAAGAGCTTTTATTTATACACAGAAAGTATTAGATACATATGAAGAAAAAAAGCTTAGATATTGTATATCTGGCTTTGAAACTGGAAAAGAAACTGAAACACTAAAATACATACAAGGAGATCTTGCTTGCAGACTTTATGATATAAGTAAAGATATTGTTTTAATACATTGTAATGATAAAACAATAGATTCTAATATTAAGAAGTATTTGGATGATCAAAAGGCAAGGGATATTTTATTCTTTCCAGTAATACAAGCGGGCAATTATGAGGCAGCTGTCATATTTGAAAATATGACAGACAATATAATTGATTTTGATCATAATGCATTACAAAAGCTGAAAAGCCAGATGAAAATCATTCAGTCTTATATTTTCAATATATCCTCAAAAGGAAAAAATAAGGAGTATA
>CAZQTM010000466.1:0-1212 GCA_964595855.1 uncultured Lachnospiraceae bacterium
TGCATGCATAGGAGGAAGTCATCAGTTGTAAATGCCAGAAGGTATGTATGTGTTTGCATTTACAAATTGTCCAATAAGACGACGCGCGTAGCGTGACGTCGTTTGGTGCTTCCCTACGCCGGTATTATCCGGGTCAAGTGGTAAGGGTTAGAATCAATTGATTCAGTCTCAGCAAGTGCTCCCCTAGCATGTTTTCTTTTTATTGATTGATATATCAATCTGAATATAATGTATGATTTATTGACTGATTTGTCAATATGGTATTAGAATAGAAATTGTATCTTTTGCTATACAAAGGAAAGGAATTCAAATGTTTCAATATGTTTTATTTGATCTGGATGGAACTTTAACAGATCCAAAGATAGGAATTACAACGTGTGTTCAATATGCACTTAAGTTTTATGGTATCACTGAAGAAAATTTAGATAACCTGACACCTTTTATTGGTCCTCCACTGAAGGATAGTTTTATGGAGTTCTATGGTTTTGATGGTAAAAAGGCAGAGGAAGCGATAGAAAAATACAGGGAGCGCTTTTCAACTGTAGGGTTATATGAAAATGAAATTTATCCGGGTGTTGATGAAATGTTACAAAAACTAAGAGAAGCTGGTGCTCATCTTGCAGTTGCATCTTCAAAACCAACTGTTTTTGTAGAGAAAATCCTGAAACATTTTCATATAGAGCAATATTTTGAAGTTGTAGTAGGAAGTGAACTTGATGGAAGAAGGACAGATAAAGAAGAGGTTGTGAGTGAGGCACTTAGAAAACTGGGTGTTACAAGTGATAATAGGTCTGATTGTGCAATGGTAGGAGACAGAAAATTTGATATCATTGGTGCAAAGGCTCATAAGGTATGCTCAGTTGGAGTTACGTATGGCTATGCAGGGGAGGGCGAACTTGAGAAAGAAAATCCAGATTATGTTGCATCAGATGTGGATTCGTTAACGACTTTTCTTTTGGGTGAAACAAAAAAAGTAAGATTTAGTGAACCCTATTTTACAAGAGTAAAAAAAGCACCAGTTACGGAACATAATTCTTTTACAAGAGCATTCAGTATCATTTCTCCTATTTTAATATATTATATTGTAAGTAATTTGATCGTGTTTGGTTTTGCTTATTTTATAAGTTATCTTTCCGAAAGTGGAAATTCAGGAGCAATTGGAAATTACTTATCGAGGTACTCACATGTTATCTCAGTATGTATCAAGTTTAT
>CAZQTM010000467.1:0-1203 GCA_964595855.1 uncultured Lachnospiraceae bacterium
CTTTCGCTCTAGTAATCGGATTTGCTCACGAAATCTTTTTGAATCATTTTCCATATAGTAACCTCCATGCCGAGTTGTATTTGCGGAGGTATCGCAGTTGGAAATTCGCGAAGGCGATTTCCAACTTGCGATAAATGGAATTTGTGCTCCGTCACAAATTCGTGTATAAAAAATATGCTATCAAGCATACTTTTTATACAATCCTCCTCTAATTACTTATATTATTATAACATAATTAATTGTAATAAACAATAATTGTATATTGCAAATAAAATAATAAGGGTATATAATCACAGACAATATATAAGTTAAATGAAGAAATGGAATACTATACTGGAAAAATGTCACCAGATGATGATTGTAATCTATGGGAGGGAAAATAAGATGAGCGTTTTATCAGAGCAAGCAGTAGTAAAGTTTAGTGAAGGATATAATTGTGCACAAGCCGTATTAAGTTCTTTTTCTGAAAAATATGGAATGAAGCAGAATGATGCATATAAAATTGCAACAGGATTAGGTGGTGGGATCCGTTGCGGAGAAGCATGTGGAGCAGTAACAGGAGGGGTATTGGTCATTGGCTTAAAATATGGAAATAGTACACAAGAGGAAGGAAATATAAAAATGTTGTGCTATCAAAAGACCACTGAGTTTACTGGAATATTTACAAAAAGAAATGGAAGCATTGTCTGCAGAGAACTTTTGGACTGCAATATTGGTGAGCCAGAAAAAATGAAACTTGCAGCTGATTTAGGATTATTTAAAAAAGTTTGTCCGAAAATGATAAAGGATGCAGTTGAAATTCTAGAAGAATTGGGTTATTAGAATTTCATAATCATACATTGACATACATCGATGCATGTGATATATTTTTATTGGATATAATAATTAGAATCAAAAGAGGCGATTAGGTGAACTATAAAGAAGATGTAAAAATGATAAAGGCACTTGCTGATGAAAACCGTCTGGCTATATTAGAGTTATTGCAAGATGGAGAAAAGTGTGGATGTGTCATTCTCGAACAGTTAAACATTACACAACCCACCCTTTCGCATCATATGAAAATCCTTTGCGATAGTGGAATCGTAGATAGCTGCAAAGATGGAAAATGGATGCACTATTCGCTATCTTTAGAGGGAAGCAAAAGGTTACGTAATTTGATTGAGAGATATACCATTGATGATAAGAAAAGCACTGAATATAAGA
>CAZQTM010000468.1:0-1199 GCA_964595855.1 uncultured Lachnospiraceae bacterium
TCACTCCATCAATATTCAAATTATGGTTATCAAATAATTCCTTTAGTGATATACAACCATTAGATTCCAATGATTCATAAAGACTCATTGGATACATTTTCATTCTAGTAATTCGTCCCGTTCCAGTATGCATGATCTCATCATTCTCTACTGTTGTTGAACCTGTCAATATATACAAGCCGTCTTCTTGTCTGTGATCAACATCCATTCGCACTGCATCCCATAATACGACTGCATCCTGCCATTCGTCTATCAGACGCGGATTTTCACCCTTTAATAATAATGATGGCTTTGTTCTGGCTGTCGCCTGATAAGCCTCACGATAATCTGGATCCTGCATCCGTAATATGCTCTTTGCATATAATTCAGCCGTTGTCGTTTTTCCACACCATTTTGGTCCCACAATCAATGTTGCACCAAACGCTTCCAGCCTATCTTTTAATTCCTCATCAACAATTCGTTTTAAATATTCAGGCATAATGGTCACCTCGCTCAATCATAGTATATCCATTATATTCTCTTTAATCAAGTGTTTTTGAGACGTTTTAATACGTGTTTTTGAGATTTTATAATTCCCTGGATTATAGTTCTATTTGTATGTCTCTTGATTAGTTGACCAATATTTTTGATAGTAATTTAATGGATTCCCGTCAGTTTTAGTCAGCTTGATATCATCTACATAACCGTCTTTACAAATCAGTCGATGGTAATACAAGATATCCCCCTCCAACTTGAAACTAAGTTCAGCAACAATTTCGTGTTCTCTCTCAGTATAGTCCTCAATCAAATTCTCAGATACCATGGCTGCTGTTCTCGGAAAGAAAACATCATATCCCGAGTCCACAACAATATGGTAATCGCTGGTACAATACTCCGTTTCCCTCCCTTCACTTGCAAAAACTATGGTAAATCCTTCTCCCTGATAAACGCCATCCCATCTACTCGACTCATTCGAAGCATTCCCACTTTCAGAAGTGCTTTTGTTCTCTTGGGTTATGACCTTACAAGCGCCTTTCCAGATTCCAAAACATAATAATGCTGTCGCAGCAATACCACCAATTCTAATCAACAGTGTCTTGGGAAAGCCCCTTCCACTGTTTACTTCCTGTGTTGGTCTGTCTGGATTTTCCTGTACTGATTCGAATGGATATTGATAATAGGAATACTCTCCCGTCTCAGCATTGAACCATGTAACATTT
>CAZQTM010000469.1:0-1195 GCA_964595855.1 uncultured Lachnospiraceae bacterium
AAATGGAAAATAATGTTTATTCTGAAATTACACCAGATATCATAAGACTTGCTTCATTAAGTGAGAAAGCTGGAATTATTGACTCCGAACTTTTTACTCGTTATGAAGTAAAAAGAGGTCTTCGCGATTTGAATGGAAAGGGAGTCCTTGCTGGTCTCACAAACATATCCGATATACGTGCCAATAAAATAGTTGATGGTGTCGCTGTTCCGGATCATGGAAATTTATTCTATCGTGGTTACAATGTACGTGATTTAGTTACCGGTTTTGCAAAAGAAAATCGTTTTGGTTTTGAAGAAGTGACCTATCTTTTACTATTTGATAAATTACCAGCAGAAAAAGAGTTGAGAGACTTTAGTACTTTATTATCATATTACCGTTCCCTACCTACTAGCTTTGTTAGAGACATCATTATGAAAGCTCCTAGTAAGGACATGATGAATACACTTGCCAGAAGTGTCCTTACCCTATATTCGTATGATGATTTTGCAGACGATACATCTTTGCCAAATGTACTTCGCCAGTGCTTACAGCTGATTAGTCTTTTCCCAATGCTTTCCATATATGGATATCAGGCATATAGCCATTATCATGATGGTAACAGCCTATTTATTCATCAGCCTGTACCAAGCCTTTCAATGGCTGAAAATATTTTACATATTTTAAGACCGGATAGTTCTTACACGGAATTGGAAGCTAAAATTCTTGATATAGCACTTGTTTTGCATATGGAACATGGTGGCGGTAATAACTCTACCTTTACCACGCATGTCGTATCCTCATCTCTTACTGATACATATTCTGTTATGGCAGCTGCTATCGGATCCCTTAAGGGTCCACGTCATGGTGGTGCAAATATAAAAGTAACCCAGATGTTCGATGATATGATGCAACAGGTTGCTGACTGGGATGATGAAGATGAGGTATCTGAATATTTAAGAAAATTACTACATAAAGATGCTTTTGATCATGCTGGTTTGATTTATGGTGTTGGTCATGCTATATATTCAAAATCAGATCCAAGAGCAGAAATTCTCAAGAAATTCGTTGAAAGCCTTTCAATAGAAAAAGGGTTAGAAAAAGAATTTAATTTATATGCAATGGTGGAACGTCTTGCACCTATTATAATTGAAGAAGAACGTCAAATGTATAAAGGTGTCAGCATAAATGTTGATTTTTATTCAGGATTTGTATA
>CAZQTM010000470.1:0-1195 GCA_964595855.1 uncultured Lachnospiraceae bacterium
GCAAAACCATTTGACCTTCAAGTTTTATCTGCTAAAATTCAGGCAATGTTAAGAAGAACATATTCTTTTGTTGGTGAGACGAAAGTGTTATCCTTTCATGATATTTTATTAAACCTAAATAGCATGCAATTAGAATATAAAGCAGAAAAAATTGAATTAACCAAAAATGAATTTAAAATTCTTGAGATGTTATTTTTAAATCCCGGAGAAGTTGTTGACAGGGAAGCAATCATAAAAAGACTATGGGAAGAAGAATGTTTTATTGATGATAATACACTGGCAGTCAATATGACACGCTTAAGAAAAAAGTTATCAGAGCAAAAAGTTCCGGATATTATCTTTACGAAAAAAGGTGTGGGATATTATCTGTGTGGAGATCATGTATGAAAATAATCAGAAATAATCTTTATTACATTTTTATGGGAGTCATTCTATTAGTGGTTAATTATTTATATAGTGAAAATATGACGGCAGCATATTATGGATTGGTTCTTTGTGCTTTTGTGTTTTGCTGTATTTCTGGCATTCAAATGATTGAATACAGGAAAAAAATCACCACATTAAAAAGTATTAAAGCTCAGCCGGAAAATATGATAAGAAGTTTACCAACCGTTAAAGATAAAGAGGAACAATATTATCAGGATATTCTAAACCAAATTTATCAAGAGAAACTAGATGTGGAACAGAAGTATCAAAGTAAAGAACAGGAAATGATGGATTATTATACACGTTGGATTCATCAGATTAAAACACCGATTGCTGCTATGAGTCTTTTAATTCAGTCTAACGACAGAGAAAAGAATTATTATAAAATGGAGCAGGAGCTATTTTTAATCGAGCAGTATGCAAAAATGGCTTTACAGTATCAAAATCTTCATAGTGGACAGAATGATCTATTACTAAAGAAATATGATATATCTCAATTGGTAAGAGAAGTGATTAAAAAGTTTTCTTATTCTTTTTTAGAAAAGAAGATATCAATGAAATATGAAGATTTTACATATTCAATGGTTACAGACGAGAAATGGTTCTCGTTTTTGATTGAACAGTTAATTAGTAATGCAGTGAAATATACGAATGAAGGATATGTGTCGATATCATTTACGGAAGATCCTATACCTACACTTCATATTAAAGATACCGGTATTGGAATTTGTGAGGAAGACATACCACGTATTTTTGAAAAGGGTTATAC
>CAZQTM010000471.1:0-1191 GCA_964595855.1 uncultured Lachnospiraceae bacterium
GGAAAAACTATTGATAAAGAATGGAGGAAAAGAAACATGAGAAGAAGAAGACCAAACCAAAAAAAAGAGAAATTTATTATGCTGGCTTCTAGTTTGTTTGTTCTATCTGCACTTACTTTAACAGGATTCTATGTGAAAGAAAGAAATAATAATAAATTAGAAAAAGAAAATTCAGTGGATTTTTCAATGCTGGAGGATACAGCTCCAGATAAATCAGATGAAATAGCAGATAATGTTGATGATTCTAATACAGATTTGGATGTTGCAGAGGCAAATACTGCAAAGGCCATTAATCCACAGTATCCAGATAATACGGTATCTGAAAAAGACAGGTATCAATTTAGCGGAGTCCCAATCATATCTGATGATGTTCCGGATTTTGAAGTGGATGAGGAAGCATTAGCAAAAGAAAATACCAAAGATGAAGAAATAGAAAAATCAAAAGAAACAGCAGCACCAGCCAGAGCTCTTTCCTTTTCAGAAGAGGAAGGACTGACATGGCCAATCGTGGGCAATGTACTCATCAACTATAGTATGGACAAAACAGTATACTTTTCAACATTACAGCAATATAAATATAGTCCTGCACTTGTAATTGCAGCTACAGAAGGTGAGAATATTGCTTCAGCAGCAGATGGTAAAGTGCTTGATATTTATACAGATCCACAGCTCGGAAACTGCGTTAAGGTTGATTTAGGAGATGGCTTTGAACTTATTTATGGTCAGCTAAAGGATATTACTGTGAAAAAAGGAGATTATATAGATGTTGGTAAAATAATAGGTACGGTAAGTGCACCTACCAAATATTATTCAGTGGAAGGCTGTAATGTATACTTTAAACTAACAAAGAAAGGAGAACCAATTAACCCATTAAACAAATTATCTTAATCCTTTACCAACCAATTTGCAAGAGGTATAATAAAACCAAATAGGTTCGGAGGAATTGGGTTTGAAAAAGAAAGTCTGGCTGTCGATTTGTATCATATTCTGTTTTATGCTTGTAAGTTGTACACAAACGGATTCTAATAAGAATACGGAACAAAGCATACCTGAGGATATTGATACACTTGAACTACAGCCAGACTTTTCCTATGAGGTAATCCCCCAGACTCCCCATATTCGTATTGATAAAGTCGGTTATCTTCCAGATAGAAAGAAAACGGCTTTTATTGTTGGAAAAGACTTATCACT
>CAZQTM010000472.1:0-1186 GCA_964595855.1 uncultured Lachnospiraceae bacterium
ATGCTTCTTAGAGGAACTGCTTCTGTACATTCTTGAACCGTTCCATCTTCTTTGACTTCTAATTTTAAACGATTAAAAGCTAGAACAGGTGCACATGCTTCTTCTAATTTCTGTGTAACAATGTCCTCTGATAAATCAACACTTCCTGCCAAAATGGTATTACGAATACTATTCCCGGCAAAAATATCATATCTTCCCTTTTCCAGAATAAAGCTAAAAGCATGTCCGGTCACACCACTATCATCAAAAGATGCCATTTGTGTTACGTCAAAAGAAATGCTTACATCTTCTGTATCACCTGGCTTTAATTCTCTTGTCTTTGCAAATCCACAAAGATTACGAGTTGGCTTACATAGTGCTCCCTGTGGTGGGCAGTTATATACTTGTATTACTTCCTTACCAGCAACATCCCCTATATTTTTAACTGTTATCATAACATTTACTGTCTTGTTATCAGTGTTAAAATTCTTTAAAGTATAAGTAAATTGCGTATAAGACAAACCAAATCCAAACGGATATTGAACTTTGTCTTTTGCCGCTGTCTCAAAATAACGATATCCTACATAAATATCCTCTCTATAATAATTTCTTACCTCATCACCAAAATCTTGGGTAGATGGATAATCCTTTATGTCATATGCAATCGTATCACTAAGTTTACCACTTGGGCCGACTGTACCCGTTAAAACATCAACTACACCATGACCACCTTCCATACCGCCCTGCCATGCATATAAAACTGCCTGTGGATGATATTTTGTTACAAAACTCATATCGATGACATTTCCAACATTAAGCACTACTGCAACACGTTTGAAGAACTTACACACATTAGCAATCATGCTTTCTTCTTTATCTGTCAACAGATAACTTCCTTTGGTTGCGCTATTGTCCTGATCTTCTCCAGCGCTCCTTCCGATAATAACAAGTGCCAGATCAGACTGTTTTGCAGCATTGATAGCAAGTTCTTCCGGTACCTCCATCTCCTCTTGGCACCAAGGTTCACTTGCCCATCCTTTCCCTTTATTAAACGGGTGTTCCTTTATCCAGTTTTCATATGTATGAAGCAAATCTGTATTAATCGTAATGTCCGAATGCTCCTTTAGTGCATCTAGAATAGAAACAACATATGGAGCGTTGACCATTCCACCCGAACCTGTCCCGCTCTTATAGTAATCAAATTGTA
>CAZQTM010000473.1:0-1180 GCA_964595855.1 uncultured Lachnospiraceae bacterium
CACCATTATATTATTTTATATTACATACCGTATGCTCACTTACTCCAGACATATTTTCCAAGTGGCAAGGATTATCAGTTAATCTGGTTTTCTTTATATTAACGTTTATACTAATTGCAAAAATAGCTGGACTCTTGACACAAGGAAATCAAAAAGTTATTTTGTCATCATGTCTGTTGTATGGGTTTTCTCCTGCAGTTTTAAGTGGTATAACTTTTATTCGTATGTATATGATGCTGACATTTTTCTGCTTACTTTTCCTTTATGTACATTGTATAGCAATAAAAAATGATAGGAAAACATTTCTTGGATTTTATCTGCCAGTAATACTAATTACGTATCTTGGTTTCTTAACGCATTATTATTTTATTGTATTTATATTCTTTGTGGGTATCAGTACTTTCTTTTCTATGCTTTTTATAAAGAAAACAAGAAAACATGCCACGTGCTATGCTGCAATGATAGCAGGTGGACTCCTTTTAGCTGTCATGTCATATCCAGCATGTTTATCTCACATTTTTAGGGGATATCGTGGTACGGAAGCACAAGATGCTTTTTTTGACTTATCAAATATAGGAATGAGACTTTCCTTTTTTACCAATCTACTGAATGAATATCTATTAGCTGGCACATTTTTTGCTATGCTTCTCATAATACTGCTATTATTTCTTACATATCAATATAATCATAAACTGTTTATCTATCATGATAGCCAGATGACAGCAAAAAGAAGAATGTTTTCATTAACCTTGATTACCGTAACCGGATATTTCTTAATTGTTGCAAAAACAGCATTACTGAATGCAGAGGAAGCAATACGATATGAAATGCCAGTCTATGGGTTGATTATTCTTTTATGCGTCATACTTTTTTATCAGTTCCTTTTTAATATTGGAAAAGAAGGACAGAATCGGATCAGAGAGATTGTATTTTCTGTTATTATGCTCATTGTTTTGGCATCACAGATTTTTGCATTGTCAAACAACAAAGTACTATTTTTGTATGAAGATGATAAAGAAAACTATAAATGGGCAAAAGAGCATGCAGATGAATCGATTGTTTATATTTATAGTGATACAAACAAATGGATGATCTGGGATGAATCAGAAGAACTTATGCAGTATAAGGATATATATTTTATCAATATGGAGCATAATCAAATCAAAACAGATGAGAGACT
>CAZQTM010000474.1:0-1173 GCA_964595855.1 uncultured Lachnospiraceae bacterium
TGGCGTATCGCTGGTTCCTTGGTCTTGAACTTTATGATTCCGTTCCTCATTTCTCAACCTTTGGAAAGAATTACACTAGACGGTTTAAAGATACCGATCTATTTGAACAGATTTTTCAGCATATCTTAGAAGAATGTTATAGATTTAAACTGGTCGATCCAACGGAAGTATTTGTAGATGCAACACATGTGAAGGCTCGTGCGAATAATAAAAAGATGCAGAAACGAATTGCACAACAAGAGACTCTCTTCTACGAGGAAATGCTACGAAAAGAGATTGATTCCGATCGAGAGATTCATGGGAAAAAGCCATTAAAGAAAAACGATGATGATGACCATAAACCATCCACAGGAGGCGGAGATAAGTTTGAAGATTTCACAGACGATGTTCCCTTGGATGGTAAAACCATTAAGTGCAGCACGACAGATCCTGAAAGTGGCTGGTTTCGAAAAGGCGAACATAAGCATGTGTTTGCATACGGAGTAGAAACAGCTTGTGACAAGAATGGATGGATTCTTGGATTTACTGTAAACCCTGGAAATATGCATGATAGTAGAACCTTCAAAGGCCTATACGATAAGATTAAAAAGATTGGAATGGAAACACTTGTTGCTGACGCAGGATATAAAACTCCAGCAATTGCAAAGCTTCTTATTGACGATGGAATTGACCCTCTACTTCCATACAAGCGCCCAATGACGAAAGAAGGTTTTTTCAAGAAGTATGAGTATGTGTATGATGAATACAATGATTGCTATATTTGTCCGAATAATAAAGAGCTTACATATAGTACCACAAATAGAGACGGGTATCGAGAGTATAAGAGTTGCGGTTATGTTTGTGCAGACTGTCCATACCTGAGTCAGTGTACCGAAAGTCGTAATCATGTAAAACTTGTAACTCGTCACATTTGGGAAGACTATATGGAGATGTGCGAAGATATCCGACATACAGAAGGCATGAAAGATCTCTATTCACATCGCCAAGAAACAATAGAACGAATCTTTGGAACTGCAAAAGAGAACCATGGATTCAGATACACACAAATGTATGGCAATGCGCGGATGAAAATGAAAGTCGCGCTCACTTTTGCGTGTATGAATTTAAAGAAACTGGCAAAAATCCAGCAAGAATGGGGACTACAGATGGATTAAAAGAAGGCGAATTATACTC
>CAZQTM010000475.1:0-1173 GCA_964595855.1 uncultured Lachnospiraceae bacterium
GCGATTAAATATATCAAGATAGTCAGAAACCGTATCAGGATCTATCTGTATTTCATCTTTCGCTCCCATATCTTTTCTTAGTGTACTGTTGCTAACTAAAGTACTCTCATTTCTCCCTAATGAGTGAAGTAAAGACCAAACCTTTCTTGAATCCCTTTTTACTCCGTCTACTTTAAACATATCATCATCTACTACAGCTTTAAGATATTCAACTGCCAGATTGCCACATGTCTCCTCTGGTATATCAATATTTCCTGGCCATCCACCTCGCACTGCAAAATAAATCAACTGTTTCAAAGATACTTCACCGGTTAACTGCGCTTTCAGATTTCCATCAAATATACTCTTCAGCGATATTTCACCAGTAGAATCTCCTGTTTCATATAGCGACATTGTTCCCATTCTTACCTTGCTTATTCTTGCAGTGCCACTATGCATAATACCTTTATGATTTGGTGTCGCGGAACCCGTTAGTATATATTTGCCCTTTTTATTATCTTTATCTACTTCAAATCTTACTGCATCCCACAAAGGTGGCACTTCCTGCCACTCATCAATTAGTCGTGGGAAATCTCCTAGGAGAACTAAATTCGGACTCAACTGTGCCATAGTCCTTGTTTGAAAATTATTATTAGGATCCCCAATAAATGCAGCACTTTCAGAACGGCTTCGTCCTGACCAAGTTTTTCCACAGTACTTTGGCCCTTCAATACAAACTGCTCCAAATGTTTTCATATATTCATCAAAATGTTTTTCAATTAGCCTGCTTTTATATCCTTCTGGCGTCAACATGTTATGATACCTCCTATTTACTCATATTGTATATCTAATTAATTATCTATGTCAATTTTATTCCGTGATTTTCGCTATTTTTATTCCGCGAATTTCGCTATTTTTATTCCGTGAATTTCGCTATTTTTATTCCGTATTTTATACTTTTTTTATTCCGTGTTTTACTCTATTGTTATTCCCATTTTTCGTTATTTCTATTTCTAAACATATTCTCTTCCTCACCGGATTGCTGACCAATCCAACCAAGCTAGCCAATTCCTTTAAAAGTATGAGTCAAAAATCGAATATCGTCTGACATCTTTATCTCTACTTTTTAGTATCTGTTCGTATCTGTTTTAATGATATGTTGTACTCTACCTACAATTCCACCTTCTAGCATTA
>CAZQTM010000476.1:0-1164 GCA_964595855.1 uncultured Lachnospiraceae bacterium
TTGGGAAGGCTTTGTTTTGTATCAAACATGTTGATATCTCCTTTCAATTAATTATTATGAAATGTCTTTGTCAGATTAATTATCCTTTTTGGACAATACAAGCTTTTTTGCACATGATTTTCCAATCTTATCATGAATTATTCGAGTTTTTTCTTGAATTGGACAATACAAGCTATCATTCATTGTCCTTATCCATGCTTTACTCAATTTTGGTCAAATTTCTCATGCTGAACCTGAATTTATCCAAATTAGAATTCTTTTCATCTCATAAGCTTTCTTTTGGTCAATTTCTATCTATTTCACTATGAATTATCCAATTGTCCTGATTATTCTTGCTTCGAGACATAAACAAAAAAAACGCAAAGAACGTATTTCTACGCTTCTTTGCGATTCATATTTGTGCATATCATACACCACTTATTTTGTTTTGTAAATAATTTTTTTTATTGAATTTTCTGATAATTTGAATATTCTTGTATTCTCGTTAATTTTACAGTTATTATTGTTATTTGTTTGTGTTTTTGCTACAAATTAATATTATTAAAACTGCAGTTACAACAGCCAATAACAGGCAGAAAATTGGTGTAATTACAATATGTTTCAAATATTGATTGCTCATTACGGTATAAATTGTAATATTAGCTGCGGAATGTATAAGAACCGGCATTAAAAAACTTCCATATTTCTCATAGATCCAGGCAATTAACAACCCTAAAAGGAATCCATAAAATGCCTGCACAATATTGCCGTGGTAAATTCCAAATAATAATGATGATGTTATAAGGGAAATGGGCAGTGAAAAATTTCTGTGAAGTCTGTTATATACAAGACCACGAAATACAATTTCCTCAGTGATGGGAGAAACAATTCCATATAATAAAATTCCCCATACTAATGATAGTGAAAACTGGTTGGCTGCTACCTGACCATATACTTTTGAGCTCTCCGTAAAATGCAGCAGACTGAATAATACGTTAAGAAATAACGATGCAAAGCTTCCGATTGCAAGAATTAAGATAACAGACCTTTTTTTGGTCTTTCTGTGAAATAAAATTGGATTTTCTTCCAAAAATGATGGAATCAATAATCCTGCTGCAAAAGCCATTGATATAAACTTGATACATACTGAGATAACATGTGAGTACCTCGATAAGTAATTTCCAA
>CAZQTM010000477.1:0-1164 GCA_964595855.1 uncultured Lachnospiraceae bacterium
CATCTCCTCCCTCTTCATCTACTGCTAAGAAGATTGGGTATTTGCTCATTGATACGGTATTCGCTAACATTTCAGTAATCTGAGTTTCCGACTTGATGTTTTGTTTAAAATAAACAAGGCCACCTACCTGATATTTTTCAAGAGCTTCCTTTGTACCATCACCTGCCTTAATTGTTACATCGGTTTTGGTTAGTGCTTCCGGGGTAATAATGAAAAGACCAGCAACTTTATCTTCCAAACTCATTTCTGAAATGCAAGAATCAACCACTTCATTTAATAAATCTTCCTGTGTATATTCAACAATTTCTGAACTGGTTTCTTCTTCTGGTTCAGTAGCTGTCGAAATTTCTACTGTACTTGTCTGCTCCTCTTCCTGTTTTTGTTCCTTTATCGATTTTAATTTTTGGTTAACATAACGAACCCCAAAATAACCCACAGTAATTAATATAATTAATATCAGAGAAACAACAATATATGCAATAATCTGATTGTGTTTTCTTCTTTTCTTTCTCTCATATCTTTTGTCATTAATAATTTCTTTATCGTTATGCTTAGCCATTATTAAATCTCCCATTTTTGCGTATGTAAGAATATGATATCAGTATATCATACTATCGTAGAATTAAAAAATATTTCTTTCACTTTTTACAGTTGGAATCACAACAGAAATTAAGAAGCGGATACCAACTAATTGCATTGATACCCGCTTCTAAACTGATGTTTCCAATGGACTAAACCTCTCTTTCTATTAGCTCTATTAAATTGTAATGACGTATTCAGAAATATCTTCCTGTACAAATTGTACCTTAGCATTTGTTGCTATGCTATTCTAATATATTCTTCTACGTCTCTTCTAATGAATATTCTTTAACTGGTGGTTCATCCTCCTTAAAATTATTTTCTTTTGTATTTTATATAAGATATATTATGTATCTTTAACTCTTATACTTCTCTTTTGTTTATGATTTTATTATATAACTTATTTTATATTTGTCAACATATATTTGTACATTTCTTTGTATATTTAGTTATTAATTGATTATATTATATATTAATAGATTATTTATTGTTATTTGCTATATTGTATATGCACTTTAATGATCGTTAAATATAGTTCTGTTGATTCAAAGTTTGCATTATGATATCTTATAGCTACAAGTAACT
>CAZQTM010000478.1:0-1162 GCA_964595855.1 uncultured Lachnospiraceae bacterium
GAGTTGCTCCATCACTACCAAATCCGGTAGATGTTTTAATATAATCCGCTCCTGCATTTGTCACAGCATGACACATAGCAATTTTTTCATTTTCTGTTAGATAACATGTTTCAACAATCACTTTTAGTATTTTGGAGCCGGTCGCATTTTTCAATAAGGCAATCTCATCTTCAACCTTTTTATAATCTCCATTTTTTACATCTGTAATATTAATTACCATATCAATCTCATCAGCACCATCTAATAATGCTAACTTGGTTTCCTCTTCTTTTGCTTTCGTTGTCATATAGCCTAAAGGAAAACCTATTACCGTTGCAATGACTATTTTGTCTCCAAATGTATCTTTTACACGTTTTATATAGCATGGTGGAATACAGACACTTGCTGTCTCATACCTGATTGCTTCCTCACATAGTTCTTTGATCTGATCCCATGTACAAACCGGTTTCAGTAATGTATGGTCAATGTAATGTGCTATTTCTTTATTTGTCATATTCTACTCCTTCTTTGCTTACCCTTGCATATATTAAAGGGTTTCTATCTTTCTTTGTATTTTCTATTGTTATGGCATCTAAATATTCCTCATTTGCATCTTGAAAGAGATTATCCTTTGATGCAAATAATGTTGCAATTGTTTCTCCCCTTTGTACCTGATCGCCGGTCTTTTTATGAATGATAATTCCGGCAGAATAATCAATTGGACTATCCTTCTTCTCTCGTCCTGCTCCAAGTAGTACCGATGCAATACCACATTTCTCAGTATTCATTGCTGATATATATCCATCTGTTGGAGCTATAACCTGATAGGAATAAGGTGCTTTTTCAAATTCATTGATATCCTTTATTACCTTACTGTCTCCACCTTGTGCCTCAACCATGGCAACCAGTCTACCCAAAGCACTTTTATCCTCTATGGTCTTCCTTGCCTTCTTAAGGCACTCCTCTAATGAACCAATTCCGGCTAACACCATCATATTGGCTGCAAGCTCTAGACATACTGTCGTTAAATCCTTTGGGCCAAGACCATTTAAAGTATTAACTGCTTCAATTACCTCAAGACTATTTCCTATATAGTTACCAAGTGGAGTATCCATATCTGTTATCAGTGCTGTTGTTTTTCTACCTGCATTTTCACCTATTTTGACCATTTCCTTTGCAAGAG
>CAZQTM010000479.1:0-1161 GCA_964595855.1 uncultured Lachnospiraceae bacterium
ATATATATCAGCTGCATCAATGATGTTATCTGTCACCATGCAACCATTGGAATTGGTTCCCATAATTACGACATTACTCACAGTTGCCAGCTCACTAAGGAAATATTCTGCAGAAGCCATTGTATTTTTATTAATTAACACAATAATGGTATTATCATAATTGTTCCACTTGGCCTTATTATCAATAATCACCGTTTTCCCATCTTCGACCTTATTACCACATTTTCTTTCATCTATCCATGAATCTACAAGGTCTTTGTTTGCATTATAAAAATCAACACTGGATAAATCACTTAACTCTTTGTTATTATCTATAATTTCTTCAATATTCTTATTAATTTGACTGTATCGTTTCACAAATTGTATTTTTCCATCACATCGGGAACCTGTAAGATTATACATAAAAAAGTCTGCAATTTCATTAATGCCACCAATATTGTTACGAAGATCAAGAATAAAAATTTTCTTATTTCGAAGTTCTTTTGCTTCATTAATAAATTCGTTTGTCATTTTAACATCATGAAAACCGACACTCATTTCTGTGAGTGATGAAACGGGAATTCCATCTATCTCATAATAGTTATGTATTATGTTTTGATTGTCCGATCGTGGCCCTACATCTGTAATTGTCCAAGTTGTATCTGCTTTATATTCCTTGCCATTTTTTGATTTGAGACTAATATATTGAGGGAGTGACGAAATATCTTTTGTCATTAAAAATAATCCATAAACAAGTGCACCTTTATCGCTGACAGTTATATGTAGATATTTCTCATCTTCTGCTGATAAATACCAGTTTTGTCCATCTATGACAGTATAAAAACCGTCTTCATCTTCTAAAAAATTTCTCTTCTCAGTATCATAATAGATATATTCCTTACTAAAGTAACTGTCAGATCTACCAATTCGTAAGCGACTGTCCTGGACAAAGGCCATTTCTTCTTTAATTATGAGGTAAAAGGGATATGATATGTCCATGTTATCATCGTAAGTTTCATTCACTCGTTTTATCATTCTCTCTTTAGCTTCCCCAAACTTCTCGTCGCCTCCGAAGTAATTATAACCTCCATAAGAGGTTTTTAAGAGTCTCATAAGCTCGTCGATATCCTCAAGAGCCTCACTACGTGTTATTTTATTCTGGAAATGTACCCATGTTGAATA
>CAZQTM010000480.1:0-1159 GCA_964595855.1 uncultured Lachnospiraceae bacterium
TTAATAATAAAGCATCTTGTAATACACTATTATCTATTGGGTTTCACTTTGATGATGTAAATCAACTTTTTATTATGGAATTATAATTTACAAAGAATTTTGTGTTCTTTCAGCATTGAGGTTATTTTATAATATAAAATAGCAAAAAATAATGAAATGATAAAAATAATAGATGGAGCAAATGCACGTACCTGCCTGGTTAAAGAATTTGGTAAAAGGTTAAATAAATTAATTACTGCCATATGTACAATATAAATGAATAAAGTATATTTTTCACCCATTTTTTCAAATACTGTATTTTTCCCCCAACCAGGTACTTTTAGAAGCAGGAGGACAACAAAATACACTAATAATTCAGCACTAAAGTAAGGAATCGAAGTATTCTCATGATAGAGATTCCGTTCGAAAAGTACAAGCAAAGTTAAAATAATAGTAATAACAAGATATATGGAAAAGTTTACTTTCAGTAAGTAATACTGATAGCGCCTGATAATTAATCCCATCATAACATAAGCAAGAGTACACAATATGGCATTACGATAAATGTAATAATATTCAAAGCTCTGTGTTCTCATGAGATAAATATAGATGCTTAATAATATTGGAGAAAAGAACATGGCGTATTTTATTATGTTAAGTTTACACAGAATTCTAATGATGATTAGTGCGTAAAGTAAGGAACCAAGATACCATAGATGAACTCCGAAGGGTGAGATATTCCATAATAGAAAATCTTTTATACATTTTATGCTAAAATTATCTGAAAAAAAGAATTTTATATTACCTCCAATAAAATAGAGGATTAGGACATAAATTAAATAACCCAGATTAACAGCAATGGTTAATATAAAAATTTTTCTTATCTGCTTTTTAAGACGAGATAAAAACTCCTGTGTATCTTCCCGGTAAAGAAAATAACCACAAATAACGAGAAAATAGGGAACTGCTATTTTTCCATAAGCAACAAAGAGGGTTCCCACTTTTCCATAAAACTGAATATGAATACAAATAACAAAAAAAGCTGCAATTAATCGCATTACCTGAAATGAATGAATCTTACCAACTTGATTACTCATAAAACACCCCCTAACGTACTAGTAGTATTATTTCATAATATGAAACAAGAAACAATGCAAATTGGGATATTGTAAGTTGAATG
>CAZQTM010000481.1:0-1153 GCA_964595855.1 uncultured Lachnospiraceae bacterium
TATTTCTGCGTCACTTTTTGAAAATGGCAACACCTCCACTTCCAAGGGATTCTGAGACTGGATTAATTAATCCGACTGAAAATGAATTTTCTGCATTTGTTTTTAAAATACAAGCTAACATGAATAAAGCACATCGTGATAGAATCGCTTTTATGAGGATATGTTCCGGTAAATTTGACGCTAATATGGAAGTAAAGCATGTACAGGAAAATAAAATAATGCGCCTGTCACAACCTCAGCAGATTATGGCCAGTGAACGAAAAATACTGGATGAGGCTTATGCAGGTGATATCATAGGAGTATTCGATCCTGGAATTTTTTCGATTGGGGATACGATATGTATGCCAAAAGACCAGATTAAATATGAAGGTATTCCGACCTTTGCTCCCGAACATTTTGCGAGAGTTAGACAGTTGGACACCATGAAGAGAAAACAATTTGTCAAGGGTATTACACAGATAGCACAGGAAGGAGCGATACAAATCTTCCAGGAATACAATACGGGACTTGAAGAAATTATTGTAGGTGTTGTAGGTGTATTACAGTTTGACGTATTACAGTACAGACTTGAAAATGAATATAATGTAGAAATAAGACTGGAATCGCTACCTTACGAGCATATCCGCTGGATTATGAATAAAGATTTGGATCTGGATCATATTACCGGGACTAGTGATATGAAAAAAATTAAAGACTTAAAAGGCAATCCATTGTTACTTTTTGTTAATGCATGGAGTGTTGGCATGACATTAGATAGAAATAAAGGTCTTGAGCTTTCTGAATTTGGTAAAGAGTAAGTAAAAACCCCTTATGGAGGACAAGCGTATGAAAAAAGCTGCTTTTTTACTTGCCATGACGGTTATGGTAGCTTGCTGCCTAATTGCGTGGGACGCAACGAAAGATACTGTTTTAAGGGACGAATCTGTTACACAGGAAATATTACAGGATGATTTAACAGAGTCAATTGAAAAAGACACACTTACTGAACAAGAGGAGACAGAGTCTACTAAAGAAGCAACGCAAGAAGAGAGCGAAACACAGGAAGGTGACAAGTTACTCTTAGACCAAAATGGCTTATACGCTTTTTCTATGCTGAACACGCATGAACAAAAAATATATGTTGATATTTTATCGGCACTTTTAATATTTGAGG
>CAZQTM010000482.1:0-1152 GCA_964595855.1 uncultured Lachnospiraceae bacterium
TATCACAGCCTTCTGCTATTTTGAGATAAGCATAGTGTCCACCTGTTGTAATACTTCTCTTTTTCCCGGATATAGGCTTTCCATTGATATCTTCAAAATGATTGTGTCCTAAACCCTTTAGGACTTCTTCGATGGCCTCTGCTATCTGATCAAAAGCAGATGTTCCCAATATTTCATCTACTTCAGGGATCTCCTTTTGGATTTCTTCCTTATATCGTTGTGCCAGACAACCGGTTACTAGCAATGCTTTAACCTGCCCACTTTTCTTTAACTCAGCCATCTGTAATATGGTATCGATACTTTCCTGTTTTGCATCATTAATAAAACAGCAGGTATTAATTACTACAACTTCTGCTTCATTTTCATCATCTGTAACTTCAAATCCCTTTTCCTGTATCATTCCTATCATCATTTCAGAATCAACAAGGTTTTTGTCACAGCCTAATGATACAAATAAAATTTTCATAAAATCTCCTTATATTAGCCTTATATTACAGTAATATCCCACAAGGATAACTTCAAAAAAGAGAAAGACCTAACGGAATTTCTCTTCTTTCGAATACTACTCTTCATCATCACTAATGATTTTTATCTGGGACTGGTTCAATTCTTCAACTGCGATAGACAATGGTTTCTTGCCTGCTGATGGTATCAATGGTTCCTCTCCTGCTATCAGCTGTCTAGCTCTTTTAGAGGTTGCCATAACAATAGAATATCTACTATTAACTACTTTGGCTTCTCCTGGTTCTACCTCGCTGTTTACTACTTTCATTAAATCTGTGTAAGATGGATGTAACATTATTTTTCTCCTTTCGATAAATCCTTCAGTTCATTTCTGATGTTATCTATAAATTCTTTGTTACGGTCTGTTTTATATTTGGCACTTTGAATAATATGATGCATATCACTAATGCACTGCACTAAATCATCATTAATGATAATGTATTCGTAATTATTGATTCCATGTGCTTCTTCTACCGCCCATAAAAGACGTTCTTGAATGACTTCTATTGTTTCACTGCCACGCTCAATCAGTCTTCTTTTCAATTCCTTTGCACTTGGTGGCATCACAAAAAGCAAAAGGGCTTCAGGGAACATCTCTTTAACCTTTAATGCACCCTGTATTTCTATTTCCAGAATGACATCCATGCC
>CAZQTM010000483.1:0-1147 GCA_964595855.1 uncultured Lachnospiraceae bacterium
TAGGCGTTTGCAAAACGCCAAAAGCCGCGTAAATACATCATTTTTTTGTTACTAAAACAAAATATCTCCTCATGGTTTATGATAAAATAGAATTGTCGAAAAACCACTCTATCAATCCACCAAAGGAGATATATTCATATGATACCATACAAACAACTCTCTTTGACAGATACTTTTGAAAATTGCCAAGAAATTTTAGATTCTGACAAGCCTCAGTTTCTTTCGCTTCTAGAAAACCATATTGACCTTGATGAAATTGTTCCGGTTTCCTTCAGAAACCATTTCTATGCATCAACGGGTAGAACCCGTAAATACCCTTTAAATGCAATGCTTTGGGCTTTGATAATTCAGCGTATCTTTTCTATCCCAACGGATTCCCTTCTGCTTGTTTTCCTTCAATACTCCAAAGATTTAAGAGAATTCTGTGGCTTTTCAAAAGTCCCTGATGCTTCAAAAATCACTCACTTTAAACAGGACTTCCTTTTGGACTTACAATTGGTCTTTGATCGTCTTGTTGATCTTACTGAACCGATATGCCAAGCCATTGACTCTACCAAGGCAGATATGACTATTTTTGATTCATCAGGCATTGAAGCCTGGGTTACTGAAAACAATCCTAAGTTTTCCAATCGCATTATCAAACAATTAAAAGCCTATGCGAAAGCCAATCACTTTAATTCCAACTATGATCCATACAAAGCAGCTTATGGATCCATGCCTTCGCACGCAGCTGCAAATAATCAGATAAAACAACTCTATGTGGATGGTCATTTCTGCTATGTTTATAAAATTGGCATCGTAACGAATGGATTAGGTATCGTTCGTCATCTTGATTTTTATAACAAAGATTTCCTTAATTCACACCCTGCGTTAATTACCAACAAAAAGACAAACTCTCCAGATGAGGATAAATCCATACACGATGCCAGACTTTTAATTCCAACATTATCTGACTTCTTCAAGGCTCATCCTCTCATTAATCCCAAGATATTTCTTGGAGATGCTGCGTTTGATTCCGCCATGATTTACAAAACCTTATTAACAGGTAACGCCTTTCATAATTCACATTTTAGCAAAGCATATATTCCACTTAATGGTCGTTCAAAACTCAAAAGTGAATACCTAATTAATGAAAATGGTATTCCTT
>CAZQTM010000484.1:0-1129 GCA_964595855.1 uncultured Lachnospiraceae bacterium
ACCACAACTGCTTTCGTATCACTGTTTTCTGCTGATGCAATATCTGACTTATCCATAGCAGCAAAATAATCTGAAGCAACACTTCCTTCATCTGCAATAATGTTAAGTTTATAACACCCATCAAATGCTGTTGCATTAATATAAGATATTGCTGAAGGTATCGTGGTATCTTTTAAAGAGATACAGTTTTCGAAAGACTTTGCATCAATACTTTTGACAGAATAGGGAATTATTATTTCTTTCAGATTTCTACAGTTTGCAAATGCATAACCAGGAATTTCATTTAATGCACTGCTAAGTGTTATATTTTCCAGTGTTTCATTTCCCCAGAAAGCATACTCCTTTATCTTTTCTACCGTATTTGGCATTTTATATGTATCTGTCGTGTTACCATTTAAATACGCATAAAGTATTGTCTTATCTTTATTATATAAAGCACCATCTGACAAGACTAAATTCTTATTATTCTTGTCAATAGAAATTTCTTTCAGTGAATTGCATCCTGCAAATACGCCATCCCCAATATTCTTAACATTTTTTCCAATACTTACTTTGGTAAGACTCTCGCATCCACTGAATGCAGCACTGTCAATGTCCTCTATAGAATCCGGAATCTCAGCTTTCGATAAATAGGTACAATTTGCAAATGCTCCATGTGAGATTTTCTTGGTATTGGTACCACATGATATAACATTTAAGCCTAAATTATCAGCAAATGCTTCCTCTCCTATTACTTTTACATCATCAGAAATAGACACGGTCGAAGCCGTGCCTAAATATTTAACTAACGTATTCTGATTCATTTGAAAATCATCACTACCAGCCGCTGACATTTCTGGTACCGGCAATTGGGTAATTAAAATTGCACATAATAGCAATAAAACACTAATTACTCGTCTTATCTTTCTCCCCATTGTCATCTCCTACATTAAGCGACCTTAATATTTGTAACTTTATCCTTCTTCAGAAATAGTATTAATGAGATACAGGCAAATGCAATTACAACAAACCATTTAGGATGAATACCGTCTCCGGTTCTTGGTGTGCTATCCAAAGTACCCTGTGTCAGATTAGCTGTATCCACAAATATCGTATATGGTGAAAAATGATTAGCCGTAAATGATATACA
>CAZQTM010000485.1:0-1120 GCA_964595855.1 uncultured Lachnospiraceae bacterium
CAGAAAATGAAAAAATTGCTATGTGTCATGCTGTGACAAACGCAGGAGCGGATTACATTAAAACATCTACTGGATTTGGTAGCGATGGAGCAACTCTCGAGGATGTAGCATTATTTAAGAAAAATATTGGAGATAATGTAAAGATTAAGGCAGCAGGAGGTATCAGAAGCGCAAAAGATATGCAGGCATATATTGATGCCGGCTGTAGCAGAATAGGTACAAGTGGGACAGCAGTTTTATTTCAATAAATAGAGTTTAAAATACCCGTAATATCACGGTTTTGATATTACGGGTATTTTTCTCAATTTTCTTTTATACGTTTTTTCCTATTCTTAATCTTTGGAAAAAAGATTATAAGAATAAAAATTGCTAAACTGGTAAATGAAATTATAATTCCCAGGTTCAATCCCTGTGGGTAATAATGTATTGTAATATCATGTGTTCCAGTGGTAACAGGCACGGCAATCATCATCTCTTTAAAAAGTTCTGCTTTGGTTTTTTTCCCATCTATTGTAACTTGAAATCCAGGATCATAAGGAATACTTAAAATCAAATAACCATCTTTTGAAGCAGTAATCTGCGATTTAATTTTCGTTGAGTGAAATGATTTTATATCCATGGTATCCTGATTTAGCTTATTCATGAGATCTGCAAAAACATCTTCATGAAAGACATAAGCTGATAAATTCAAGTCTTCATCTTCTTCGGCATTTAAAGAAATAGTTGAACCACCCTTTTGATAACCAAGATCAATAATCCGTCTATTTTTCATTTTTTTAAAAGTCATGGCATTATCATCACAAGATGCTGAAAGAGTAGTTACTTTCGTTGTGTCACAATATCCATAGATATGGGAATCAAATGGTACAGAAATTGTAGCGGAGGATAGATTCCCCTCTACGCTTATTTCATCATACAGGTAACCAGTTGCACCTAACTGGACTGCTAACACATTCTGTCTTTCGACAGGATTAAGCATATCATCATCACTGATTGCATTACTATCTCCACGAATTATGGAAAAAGCTGTTTCTTCATCCTCAATCAGTTCTTTCTCTTCCTGCTTCCCAGGGTAGATCATGAATCCTAAAGGAAGAGAATACGTATTTTCATAAAGACT
>CAZQTM010000486.1:0-1115 GCA_964595855.1 uncultured Lachnospiraceae bacterium
CTTAATAAAGATATAGCTCAAGTTGAAGGGATATATGGGATATATGTAGAAGGCGTTGAGTAAAGAGCAAGAAAATAGAGTAATATGGAAATGGTTTCCAAAAAGCAAAAAAGGAAGGATTAAAAGAATGAAAAAGTATTTAGAGATTCTAGTAACAGTATTTGTTATGACAACATTGGTAGCTTGTGGAAGTGATAAAACAACAAACAATAATCAAACAAAGGAGGTGGTAGCCACTCCGGATTCAACAACTGGAACACAACAAAATGAAGAAACAGTCACAAATGAGTCTATTGAGAGTAATAATCAAGCAGATACGTTAACGGGTGAAGGACTATCCTCTTATGCCGGCGCATATACAGATGGAACAAATTATTTAGTAATAGAGGGTGAGAATATCACTTTAAACGGTCATAAATGTGAGGTGACAAGAGTAGTAACAGATCATTTTAAGAGTGGAGTACCTGTTTACTATTTTATGTACGAAAACAATGAAATTTCAATATACTATGACGAAGTATGTGGAATGGGATGTTCATTGGAACAACCAGAAGGTTCATGGTTGACTTATGAAACTATTGATGTTGCGAAGGTGCCTCACTTTGATGTTGAGGATGAGCAAGTTGCAGATACAACATCCGAAGCAAGTACTGCTTCACAAGCAGAGAAATATCCATTTGTAGGAGTTACATACAAACATGAAAATTTAGATTTGACATTCCAGTTAAAAACACCAGATGCAGATGGTAATCCGACCGAGGTATTGTTCAATGGCACAAATTACGATAACGTGACTTTTAACGAGGAAACTTTTACCCTATCTGATGTGACAATAACTGTAACCGATGGTTCAATTTATACGGTTATAGCCAAACTGCCTATTGGAGAACAGACATATCAATTCATTATTGAAGGCGATGGAGACATCTGGAGAATGCGTGGGCTATTAGCTGAAGGAGATTACTCTCCAGAATAAACATAAAGCATTGTTGTGATAACATTTTGATAACATATCTTCAGTTAAGGATGTAAAATATGAAAAAAGTATTTATGATTTTAGCAACAGTAGTTGCTATGACAACATTGGTAGCTTGTGGAGATAAGGAGCAGACAAA
>CAZQTM010000487.1:0-1103 GCA_964595855.1 uncultured Lachnospiraceae bacterium
ACACCTATATGACTTTAGCGGGTGGTAAAGCAATAAGGGAATATATGAATCAAAAAAATGAATATCCTAGAGCATAAGTGATATGTGTATTATAAAGACATCTAGCCAGGCATGATTGATGTGCTCACAGTCTATTTAGACAAAGAGTATTTCAGATAATAATGGATAGGTGTCTTTTGCGTTCATATTCGGTATGATAAAATATTTATAGTTGAAAAAACTAGTCATTAAGTGCGTAACTTATTAAATGGGGAGGAAATTATATTGCCTATTAAAACAAATAGAATTTTAAATATTAAGTTTTACACGATAAATATAATACTAATTTTATGTCTTAGCTTATGCGGTTGCACAATAGAAGAACAAGAAGTTGTGAAAAAAGAGAATAAGGAACATATTCCGCTTAAATTTGGTGCTACTTATATGACAATGAATAACCCCTATTTTGAAGCTTTAGATGATAGTATAGAACAAGTAATAAATGCGAATGGTGATGTCCTTATTTCCAGAGATCCAGCACAGGATCAGGAAAAACAGAATCAGCAGATACAGGAAATGATTGATAGTGGCGTTGTTGCGATATTTGTAAATCCAGTTGACTGGAAAGGAGTAAAACCAGCACTTATTGCATGTAAAGAGGCAGGAATACCTATTTTCAATGTTGATACCTATGTTTATGATTCTAAATATGTTACTTCCAGTATCCTGTCGGACAATTATAATGCGGGAGTTCAGATTGCAAAGGATGTGATGACGAAACGAAAAAGTGCAAAAATAACAATTATTAATCATGAGAATATTAATTCTACAGCATTGCGGGTACAAGGCTTTTTAGATACGATTAAAGGGCATGAGGAATATGAAGTGGTCATTCATGAGAAAATTACAGCAGAACTTGAGGTTGCTATGGAAATCACAAAAAAGATTATTGATGATGGTATTACCTTTGATGTTGTACTTGGAGGTAATGATCCAACTGCATTGGGAATCCTTGCTGCGTTACAATTAAAGCGGGTTGATGATGATATTTTAATTTATGGTATCGATGGTTCACCAGATGGAAAAACTATGATAAAGAAGGGATTTTTAGAGGGAACAAGTGC
>CAZQTM010000488.1:0-1080 GCA_964595855.1 uncultured Lachnospiraceae bacterium
TTCTTCGATATCCAGATAGCTTAAGTTGAAATCAACTCTGCCTTCTATACCATTTACTCTTCCACCAGATGAATATTGCCACATCTGATATGTACCACCATAAGAAGGCTCATCCTGATATTCTGCAAGCCAGGTAACATTGTCTGCTGAAAGTTTTGTGATATCCAGTTTCTTATTAAACCAATTTTTGCTGGCATAAATACCTGCATTATATTCACCACTGCGTATGGTCTCACAAAAAGCCTGACAAGCCTTTGATCTTTCGGATACTTCAAGGCTGTCAGCACGTCCCTTCCCACCGGCACCTTCTGTATCAATAAAGACCGGATATGTGATATCATAATCCTTTACCAGGCTTAAAACAGCACTTGCCTCTTCCACTGCTTCGATATCATTGACCGCCTGTGTAAAGAAGTAAATACCTACCGGAATATTGTTTTCAATGGCACCTTCTATGTTTTGTTTGAAATATGGATCTACAACAATGCTTCCTGATACAGAGCCACGGTATCCGGCACGTATAATTGCAAACTTTACTCCTTCTTTTTTGACTTCGCCCCAGTCAATATCTCCATTCCACTTGGAAACATCAATTCCAAAAACCGTCCCATCTGTCGTTTTGATTGCCGAATTACCTGTCGTTTCATCCGCAGCATCGTTTACAGCACTATCTTCCTTCCCCGCATCTATCTCATCTTCTGTTTTAATAAGATAAGAGATATCTTCTATTGCACAATATTGAATACTTGCTTTAACATTAACCGCAAGTGGTTCTTTTGGCACTGCAAAACCCTGAATACTATTCAGGGTCACCTGATAATCTCCAGGCTTCATATCTCCAACATATATGATACCATCTCTGTCTACATCGCGAAATTCACCTGCGTCTTTAATATTTATAACAAAACACTGTCCGGTAACTAATTCGCCGTTCTCATTCACAATTAAAATTCGAAGGTCCTTTTCCACTGAGGAAGAAATCATAGAAAGCAATTTTTCTCCATCCATTAACAGTTCAGCAGTTTTAAGCTTATCTGCATCAAAAAAAGTCTCATCATTCATCCATGCAGATAAATCAGA
>CAZQTM010000489.1:0-1069 GCA_964595855.1 uncultured Lachnospiraceae bacterium
TTCAAATCAGCCCCTTCATAAGGAGCCTCAAAATATGATGCAAAGAACATGATAAGGTTATTGACCAAAGCCTCATTTGTAAGAATTGATTGTTTAAAATAATCCTGCATTAAGAAATATAGCTTAGAACCATCAAATATATTCAATGGTTCTGGATCATTTATTCTTAGGATTGCATTGCCAGTTGAATGGAATGTAGCAATTGGACAATCAATATGTAAATCTTTGTTTATCTTCTCTCGAAGTTCTCCTACCGCTTTATTCGTGAATGAAATAACCAAAATATCTCGTGGTTCTATCCCTTTCTTTTCAACCAAATATTTGACCTTAGCTGCAACCGTAGTTGTTTTTCCTGCACCAGCTCCAGCAATTACAAGGCAGTAGTCTTCATCTGTGAGAATGACTTTTCGCTGATCCTCGTCAAGCATGATTACTGGGTCAACATCCTTCAGAATATTGTCAAAATATTTTTTTCAGAAGCCAGTTGAGCATTAATAAATGAATTATTCGCTGCATCTACCTTTTCTTCAATATGATCATATAATTCAATAATATTTATAACATCTCTTTCAGCAATACCATTTTGTGCACAATAATTTTTCAGCATTTTGCTATTTTGCAAGACCCTAAAAAATTCAACAGTTTCTTTATATGCAGGAATCATTTCCGAGTACTCACTTTTTGCTACATAATTAATGCCACTAAGCAATACGCTTACTTCTTCCTTAAATGTCATTATTTTTAAGCACTCTTCGCCTGGATTTAAAACTGTTTTCTTAAGTCCCAGCTTTTCATTAAAACTAATTATTCGCGAAAAAAAGTCCATATCACCTCGAAGGAAAATATCCTTTCGCCTCCATTAAGTTTTTAACATTCAGCTCTCATTCTAAATATAATATATCATTTAAATTATATTCCCTTATCCGAATATTTACAAGCTATTTGTTGTAACCTTTAGGTTGTAAACCAGTTTGAACTGGAATTTAGTTCTTCATTTGACCTCCAAACATGGTTCATTGCTTTTACATATTTGATTTATCAGCTTTGTTTTGTATCAAACGAAATCTAC
>CAZQTM010000490.1:0-1064 GCA_964595855.1 uncultured Lachnospiraceae bacterium
CCTTCAAGTCCTACACTGTTCTGAGCCGCTTCAACCAGGGTCTGTGCCCTCTTTATTCCTGCAGCTCTCACCTTAGCATTTCGCCAGATTTCGTTGATACCACCGGCACCAAGTTTTACTATATCATGTGGCAATGGTGCGTACTGTAATAGCATCAATCCACTTGTCGAATCAAAATCCTGATAGCACTCCAGATACTCTGGAAAGTACTTTTGTAACCATCCCTGTATCTGATTGGATAGTCTTACATGTTGCTTCATGAGCTGGTCTCTACAAACTGAAGCTTCTCTGATTTCTGCATATACTCCTGTTGGAATATATGATGTTGAATAACGTCCATCTTTTACAAGTCCTGCGATTGTCTTTGGATCCTTTAAATCGCTTTTTTCTGGACTATTGTCATCAAGCTCCTTGCTTTTCTTCACACTGTAAGGATTCACAGTTACGAGCTTGATTGCGTGTTTTTCAAGAAAGCTTTGAAAAGTGAGCCAGTAGCAACCAGTTGGTTCACATCCAACAAGTACTTTCTTCATTCCTGTTCTTTGTTGCATCTCATAGAGCCACCGTACAAAAGTCTGGAATCCAATGCCTGTATTGCAGAATTTGAAGACTCTCATTCCCAACTCTACACCTCTCCAGTCAAAAGCTCTGGCAAAGTGTGTTTGTGAACCGATATCAACTCCCACAATTAATGTGTCAGCAGTTACTTGATTAAGTTTTTCATTCTGTGTAAAATTCATAGTGAAACCTCCGTTTGATTTAGGTGTTTTTCATCCGACCAAGATGATACCTTAATCTTACTTCGAGGTTTCTTTTTATTCAATTGGCGTTATTTCTGAATTACAGGAATGCTCCTTATACGATAATTAAGCATATGCTCATTGAGCATATGCTTAATTATATAGAAAATATATTTTTTGTCAATAAATTTTATTGTACATACCATGCTCTGACTTTGGTCAATATCTTTCTAAGTGGCAAAAATAACGCTCCTGTTATGGCAAAGTTGCCTACTCCATGTAGTAAGTCAAATGGTATTCCTGCAATAAAATAGGAAAAAGCTG
>CAZQTM010000491.1:0-1052 GCA_964595855.1 uncultured Lachnospiraceae bacterium
CTTATATCACCACTTTATGGAGATTTCAGGGGATTTCCACCAACGTATATTCAGGTGGGAGATTATGAGATATTATTAAATGATTCAACTTTACTTGACAAAAAAATGTTAAAAGATGATGTTTTAGTACGGATAGATATTTTTAAAGAAATGTGGCATGTCTTTCAAATGTCACCGTTTAAGACGGCATATGATTCAATTGACAGAATAGCTTATTTTATTTTTGATATTTTGAGGTAGGAAAGGACGATATGAAATATATTTTTCAACTAATGATTATACTTGCAGTTAGTTTTGCAGGGGAAGTATTGCATGCTGTCGTTCCGTTACCAGTACCGGCTAGTGTGTATGGTCTTATCATCTTATTAATTTTACTGATAACAAAATTAGTAAAGTTATCTCAAGTGGAAACTACTGCTAATTATATGATTAGTATTATGCCATTATTTTTTATTGAACCATCTGTAGCATTAATGACGTCTTTTGGAATTGTAAAGGGAAGCGTGATACCGTTATGTATTGCCAGTTTCTTATCTTTTGCATCAGTTGTCATTGTAACGGGATTAACATCACAGTTGGTAATACGCATCAAAAGGAAGAGAGAAAATCAAAATGAACTTAAATGATTTGTTTGCTAATTCATTATATTTTGGAATGATACTCAGTCTGTTTTCATTTTTTATTGGCTATCAAATAAAGAAAAAATGGAACTATCCACTTTTTAATCCATTACTTCTTTCTATTATCATTATTATCATAACATTATTACTAACCGGAATTTCATTTGAGACTTACCAATACGGGGCAAAATATCTGACTTACTTTCTAACACCAGTTACGGTATGCCTTGCAGTACCATTATATAAACAACTACAGGTTTTAAAGCAGAATATCGAAGCTGTAATTATCGGAATACTGATTGGCTGTATTGTTCATGCAGGAGTTATTTTGCTTATTTTAAAATTATGGGGAACGGACATCAAACTTATTCTGTCTTTGCTTCCCAAAAGTATAACGACAGCAATTGCATTAGGAGTATCGGATGAAATTGG
>CAZQTM010000492.1:0-1051 GCA_964595855.1 uncultured Lachnospiraceae bacterium
CCTCCACCTATATCACCTTGTCTTATAACTTCAAGAACTCTAATTTTACTCATAACAAATTAAATATTATTCTATCCTATTTCCCAAATATTCATTAATATCCATAGGAGTTTCATGAGTACTACAGATGTAATATGTTTTTCTTTTTATCAAATATAAAATAGCATTTACTATTTTGTATAATTCTTTATATAATTTTCTTTTAGGAAAAAGATGTCTTACCATGTCTTTATCCCATTTCTTAGTAAAATATTTAGCGTATTCTTCATCTTCAGGATTAACTAAAACATTAATTTCTCCTTCCCATTCTATTTTATTAAGAGTAATTCCTTTTTCTGTATACCAAAGTAGTTTATATGCTAATGATTGAAAAGGAAGATAATTGAGAAATAACTCACCATAGTTGTTATTATAATTTCCAGGCATTTTCTCTTTGTTAAAAAGAATGAGTTTATTGTCAATCCATAGTATAACCCATTTGTGAGATTCTTTAGGAAATAAGAATTCACCCAAAAGACTAGGAGTCTCTAAATAACCTCTTTTGGCTACTCTCTGTAATTCAGAAATAAATTTTTCTGGATTATCAGTATGTTCTAATACTTGATTACAGATAACATAATCAAACTCTTTATCTGAAAAGGGTAAATTTTCTCCATCTGCATTAACAAACTTTTGATGATGGTATATTTTAATGTTTCCACATCTATTGCTATTATCATGTATATATTTATCAACTATAACATCAGATCTAAATGATGGGTTATGGCCGCTACCAATTTCAAGAACAAAATCTTTCTTACCTATTTTTAAATCATCTCTATCTAATGGAGTCCTTGTCTTCATTTTTAATAATATTTGATCTTTTATCTTTATATTCCGTTTGTGAAGTTAATAAATCTTTGAAGTTTATTAATCTCGATTTTACTCTTATTTTAAAACTATTAAAAAAAGAACCATCGCTTTTCATTGTATCATACCCTGTGATAGCTCTAGCCTTTCTATTCCTAAGAAACAAAATCTTTCCATACTTTTTTAGTCCTAGTGCAAGCGA
>CAZQTM010000493.1:0-1044 GCA_964595855.1 uncultured Lachnospiraceae bacterium
TTGCTAACAAAAATACATCCATGGATTTCGATACTGATTTTCAGTACCATTTGTGTAGTACTCAAATGTACACTTTTCGGCACCACCTTCTTTCCTAAAAATGACAATAAAAAAAGAAGGTATATTGCAACCTTCTTATTATTTACCATTCTTCAATCTATGTAGTTCTCATTTTTTAGGAAACCACGGAATACATCTGTTTGCCTTTTTGCAATAATCTATATATTCTTGTCCATATAAATTCTTTAACCATTTTTCTTCTGTATTGTTTAATACAATTGTCATCTCAATCCAAAATAATAGTGGAAGAATTAATAGCAGTATGTTATGAGCAATTAAAATTGCACCTGTACAACCTAGCAGGAATAAAACATAACAGGGATTTCTTACAAACTTGTACGAACCATTTGTCTTTAATTTGTTTTCTTTAATATTTTCTTGTAATTTACCATTCAAGTCAGCTCCAAAGAATAATGCAGCACCCTCTACTATCAGTAATATTCCTATGGTAACTAATACTTTATTAACTATTGAGTTACTTACTGCACCTGGTATTATCCCCTTTACTGACAATATGATTCCGATAGCTGTTAATACTGCTATTGGGTAACACAATATTGGTCCTATTCCGTAAAGTGGTAAATGCTTTTTCTCTTTCATCAGCAACATCTCCTCTTATTTTGTATATATAACAACAAAGCTTTTTCCTTTACTATATCCTTAATCTCGACATTAGAAAACCGGCCTCTTTTCCATATTTGAATATTTACATTTAAATATTTATTTAAATGTTTGTCAATAAAAAACGGTGTAGTTCCGTGATATACATATATAAAAATTACCCCACCAAGCAAAAAATACTTGATGGGGCTAAATACATTAAATAAATAAACTTCTTCGGATGAACGTTTGCTTACTTATTAGCAATAGCTGCCTGTGCTGCTGCAAGTCTTGCAATCGGTACTCTAAATGGAGAACAGGATACATAGTTAAGTCCAATCTTATGGCAGAACTCTATACTGCTAGGATCTCCGCCATGCTCAC
>CAZQTM010000494.1:0-1044 GCA_964595855.1 uncultured Lachnospiraceae bacterium
ATGGTAACGCAGAAGGGTGAGAATACATATGTTGTAGGAATACATGGTAATTTTGATGATGCCCAGACTGGCGTTAAAGAAATCTTCTCAGACAAGCTGTTTGCATCTGAATTGAATGAGAAAGGCTATCAATTATCATCAGCGAATTCTATCAATATAGGAAGACTGGTACCACAGATTGTTTATTATGTGTATGCATATGCCAGACTATTAGAGGGAGGAAAAATAGCTGATGGTGAACTAATAAATGTAGTAGTACCAACTGGTAATTTTGGAAATATATTAGCTGCATATTTTGCTAAAAACATGGGAGTTCCGATTCATAAGTTAATATGCGCTTCAAATGACAACAAGGTATTATATGATTTCTTTAAAACGGGTGAATATAATAAAAACCGTGAGTTTATTTTAACGTCTTCCCCCTCAATGGATATTTTAATATCCAGTAATCTAGAGAGACTGGTATATTTGATTGCAGATCATAACAGTGATATTGACAAGCAATTCATGAGTCAGTTAGTAAAGGAGGGTAATTATACAATAACAGATGAAATGAAATGCAAATTAGATGATTTCTACGGTGGATATGCTTCGTCTGACGATACATTCCATAAAATTAATTCTTTGTATAATAATACCGGCTACGTTTTAGATACTCATACAGCTGTTGCATCAGCTGTTTACGATAAATATAAAAATGAGACAAAGGATAATACAAAAGCAGTTATTGCATCCACTGCAAGTCCATTTAAATTTGCAAACAGCGTTATGAAGGCAATTGAAGGTAAGGAAGAAAAAGAATCTGATTTTGCCTTAATTAATCGTCTATCACAAATAGCTAATGTAGATATTCCAAATGCGATAAAAGAAATTGAATCTGCTGAAATATTGCATGATCATGTTTGTGAAATAAGTGATATGAAAGAAGAAGTCAAGAACTTTTTAAATATGTAATTAAATTGTGAGTATTTAGATATAAATACAATAAAAACGGCTGACAATATGTCAGCCGTTTTAACTATGCTTAATACAAATTAACGTGAG
>CAZQTM010000495.1:0-1043 GCA_964595855.1 uncultured Lachnospiraceae bacterium
AGATTGTTAGCAGTTGATGAGTTTGGTCAGATTGTTGATGGTGATCAGATTATGGCCATTGTTGGAAATCACATGAAAGGCCAGGGAAATTTAAAAAAGAATACAATAGTAGTAACCGTTATGAGTAATCTTGGTTTCACTATTATGGCAAAAAATAATGGTATTATCACGGAGCAGACAAAAGTCGGGGATCGCTATGTTTTAGAGCGTATGAAGGAGATTGGTGCCAGTCTTGGTGGCGAACAGTCGGGGCACGTCATCTTTTTGGATGAAAATACCACAGGAGACGGTTTACTGAGTTCACTTCATCTTTTGCAGGTTCTGGTTGATACAGGTAAACCACTTTCAGAACTTAGCAAGATTATGCAGGTAATGCCACAGGCTTTGGTGAATGCAAAAGTGCCAAACCACAAAAAAGAGAATTATATGGATTATCCAGAAATTGCAAATGCAATTAAAGAACTAAATGATAAGTTTGCAGGTGAAGGAAGAGTTCTGATAAGACCTTCAGGAACAGAGCCTAAAGTAAGGGTTATGATCGAAGGTAAGGATCAGAAAATGATAGATGAAGAAGCAAAAAAACTAGCGGATTTAATTCAAAATACTATGCTATAATCTACTTGTTATAAAAGTTAAATAATGGTATGATATGAATTAGGGTTATAGCAACAGCGTAAATCGGAGGTAATGGGTATGGTATGCCAGAAGGTAGTTATTAAGAACCCAACAGGGCTACATCTAAGACCTGCAGGAATCCTATGTAAGGAAGCTATGCAGTTTAAATCATTAATTACATTTTCTTTTCGTGAAAGTACAGCGAATGCAAAAAGTGTCCTGAGTGTCTTAGGTGCCTGCGTTAAATGCGGAGATGAGATTGAAATAGTGTGTGACGGTGAAGACGAGCAAGAAGCGTTGAATGCACTTGTAACTGCTATTGAAAATGGTCTCGGAGAATAAGATATGGATTTTCAGCCCGCCTGTATTGGCGGGCTTTTTTATTTGCGTGGACAATGAGGCAAGTGTCAATTTTATTTGAACATTTG
>CAZQTM010000496.1:0-1041 GCA_964595855.1 uncultured Lachnospiraceae bacterium
GAAAGATGTAATGCCATTGTAAGTTCAACCGCTCCAAGATTTGAACCCAAATGACCACCTGTTACTGAAATTTTTTGAATTAGAAAATCCCTTATTTCTTGTGCAAGCTTATCATAATCTTTTTTATCAATGTTTTTTATATCATTCGCTTTTTTTATTTGATCAAGAAGCATGTATGTGCGTCCTCTCTTCTCACTTTTTCCTGTTAATTAGGTGTATGATCAGTTCCTTCAAAAATTCATTTTCACTCGTGAGTTGTTCCAATAATGAGACAGCTTCATTTGATAACTTTTCGACATCTTTTATAGATTGATCCATTCCGTTCAAGGTAACATATGTCACTTTGTTGTTCTTTGTATCACTACCTATTGGTTTCCCCAGTTCCTCCAAAGTACTTGTGATATCAAGAATATCATCTTGTATCTGGAATGCAATTCCTATATTATACCCTATTTTTTCTACAATGTTAATGGATTCCTGATTTGCTCCTGCAAGAATTGCACCTACCATCATGGCATTTTCAATTAGTGCCGCTGTTTTATTCTCATGGATATATAAAAGGAGTTCTTCTGTTATTTGATTTTCTTTATAGCTTTCTGCTAATATATCCGCAGTCTGTCCTCCTATCATTCCATATATACCACTTTTTCCGGCAAGAATCGTTAATGCTCTTCCTACCTTTAAAGGATCATCTGATATCGCAAATGATTTGCATGCAGTTTCAAATGCATAATTTAAAAGGGCATCACCAGCAAGAACTGCCATACCTTCTCCATAAACAGCATGCGTTGTTTTTCTTCCCCTGCGGTATTCATCATTATCCATACATGGTAAATCATCATGAACAAGAGAATAGGTATGTATCATTTCAATTGCTGCCATAAATGGCTCAATTTCTGTTTGATTACCGCCAAAAAGCTCGTATGTTTCCTTCATCAGCATAGGACGTAATCGTTTCCCCCCTGCTAAAACACTGTAATTCATTGCTTCTTTGACTATCTTACTGTATCCCTCTTCAATAGGCAGATATTTTTTTAACAT
>CAZQTM010000497.1:0-1038 GCA_964595855.1 uncultured Lachnospiraceae bacterium
TATCAAATCTTCTTTTTTACTACTCTCTCGTTGTTATTCTTTTCTTCGATAACAATTTGGGGTATGCTTGATACGAAACGCCACAATTGCGAATAGCCATAGTTCTTGCATTGGAACTCTGGAAATTGATTATGAATTTGCTGGCCCAAAGAACCTAATGATACTGGTGATTTTGTAACCTTATTTATAATAAACAGTTCTATTTCTTCTCTGCAATGAACGGTCTTACTATTAATAACATAGACAGCCGTTCCTTCCATAATCATTTCAAATTCCTTTAAATCCTTAATAAACGTTGTCATGGAACTATATCCATAATTACGTTCATCAAAATCAGTATACAATCTCTGTAATTGACTTTTTATACCACCAAGCTCTGCTCTTTCACCTTTATTATCCTGCTGTTGTACGATTTCTAATATGTTCTTCTTAATTTCACTAAGAGAAGTAATGGAGGCATTGTCCATCTTTTCTGTTTCTGTCTCTTCCTCTTTACTCTCTACTTCAACTGATAATTCAGCTTCATATATTTTTTCAAGATTCTTAAACTCAGTACATGCTGTTTTTAAAGTTTTTGAGGCATCACTTTTTCCCATCCCAATAACAGTCATACCATCTTCGGACAAACGATTCACAAGACGGGTAAAATCACTATCAGAAGACACAATGCAAAAGCCATCTACATTCTTCGTATATAAAATATCCATTGCATCAATGACCAGCATGATATCCGCAGCATTTTTTGCTTTTGAATAACGAGGCTGCTGTATTGGTACGATAGCATATTCCAATGCTTTTTGATTCCACTCTGACAAGTAATCCATAGTAAAATCACCATACATACGCTTATATGTAACCTGTCCATATTTTCCAAGTTCTTTTAGTATCGTGTCAATATACTTAACGCTTGTATTTTCTGAATCAATCAGTAGTGCAAATCGCTTTTCCATAAATACACCTCTTTTTTATGTTGAGTTTCCTATTATTGTACCAAGTCGCTGGCGCGACGGCTAGCTCTAGTTACAATGTTTCCACTAC
>CAZQTM010000498.1:0-1035 GCA_964595855.1 uncultured Lachnospiraceae bacterium
TTGAAGAACCCGTTATCTTTATGGTATCACTTGAATATACCTTTCCAATTGAATCGTAATCTTTTCCTGGTCCACTTCGCACATTCAAGGAATCTGTCGTAATGTTACCTGCACCTTCCATATCACTGACATCATTTGTTGCATGAACTGTCATAGCAATATTCTGAAAGCACATAATAAATATAAGTGAAGCTATCATAAACATTTTCAAGTTATATCTAGAAATTTGCCGTATTTTCATACTCTACCACCTAAAACATTATTTTCTCTAAAATTCATTACATTAGTATAACAAAAGGACAAGTGTGAAACAAGTTTTTATTCCTTTAGTTCTTTTCTATCAGGGCAGATATTGTTCCACAATCAGAATAATCTTACCATCAACGATTAAAACTCTATAAGGTGATGGAAAATCTTCATCTAATTCCTTTCTAAAATCTGGTTCTGTTGCCTGTTCCATCCATTGCAAATCATCATGATTATATAATAAATAGGAAATATTTTCACTTAGTTCATAATTTTCTGTCGTCTCTTGTGGATTATATATGTAACATTCTAAAATATCATCTGCACTAAGGCCTAATTGTTTGGCAAGCTGACTGTTAGGATCCGTTATTAAGTCAAATATGTCTATATCAATAAGACCATCATGATAATTCTTAATATAGCAGGTTTTCATCTCACCCTGGCAATATCCCACTGCTGTTACTTCCCCTAATTTACTGATCATTTCCTGCTCATCCGGCATTTTAGTAGAATAATACATCATATCATTTGTAATGTATATTTCCACATATTCATTACTATCCATAGCACTATCAGAATAACTGGATAATGTTAATAATCCACTTTCTGCTGTAATTGGAATATAGTCCGTAAATCTGTCAATAACTACATTTCCATTAGTATTCTTTATCTCCGCGTCATTTGCAATTAAATAATCCGGATATAATGTTTCCAGCATATACTGTTGCTCAAGGGAAAACGCAGTAATCTGCGAACCTGCATCTACGACCTCTTTACTTTCCGATTGCA
>CAZQTM010000499.1:0-1035 GCA_964595855.1 uncultured Lachnospiraceae bacterium
ATAGATTACGCATAAAGTAGCGTCAAGTGAAGCAGTGTACTTTTTTCTATACAAAGTACCTATTTATATAATATTATTGCGAAATTTAACAAAAATATTTGTTTTATTTTTATCCTAATGAAATTTCTGTTATAAGTTACGCCAAATAGAAAATAACTTTTCTTACGTTGGAATGAAATTTTAAAAATACTGTTGACAAAAATAGACAGTTCGATTATTATCGAACTATGGAAAAAGTTAACTTAACAAAAATATTTAAAGCGTTATCTTGTGAGCAGAGATTATATTTATTTAAGGCATTATATGAATGGTGCGAGACGGCAGAATGTAAAGTAGGTGATTATTCGTGTACGGAGGGAATAGACAAATGTTTTACAAAGGCATGTTGCTGTATGGATCTGTCTAAATCAACCATTTCACACCATTTCAAGGAATTGCAAAATGCTGGTTTGATCACTTATACAAGAAAGGGGCAGTCCTTCCTATGTAAAATTAATCAGGAGGCGATTGCTGCGATTCAGAATTTTATGAAGTAAGTATTGCTCTACATTCAAAGGTGAATGCAAAATATATTTTAAGTTAATTGTTCGATAGTCTTATAACAATAGAAAAAGAGAGTTCAAGAATGAAATGGGATTTTGAAGAGTTATATTCGATGTTCGAGAAAAATGAGGCAAACTTGCTTCTTCAAGGCAAATGGGGATTGGAAAGAGAGGCACAGAGGGTGACACAAAAGGGTAATTTGGCATTGACCCCACATCCAAAGAGCTTGGGAGACAAGCAAACGAATCCTGAGATTACAACGGATTTTTCGGAGAGTCAATTAGAACTGATTACCCCTCCACTTTCCATGATTGAAGATGTTTACCAGTATCTAGAGAGACTTTGTGAGAAAGTATCTTTTTATATAAGGGATGAACGCATGTGGCCACTCAGCATGCCGCCTCGTCTTCCAAAGGAAGATGAAATACCAATTGCAACCTTTGGCGATGATGCAGAGGGTAAAATGCTGTACCAATATCGTCAAGGTCTTGC
>CAZQTM010000500.1:0-1026 GCA_964595855.1 uncultured Lachnospiraceae bacterium
TAGAGGATGTAATATTGCACCGGATGAAATATTCGTATCGGATGGTGCTAAGTCGGATTCAGGAAGTATTCAGGAAATATTCAGTAATGATAATGTCATTGCCGTTTGTGATCCTGTATACACGGTATATCTTGATTCCAATGTAATGGCTGGGAGAACAGGTGAATTTGATAATAATACAAATAGCTTTAAAGGCGTAATTTATATGCCTTGCCTTGCACAGAACAACTTCATTCCTCAGATACCGAAGGAAACGCCGGATCTTATCTATCTTTGTTTTCCAAATAATCCAACTGGTGCGGCTATTACAAGGGAACAGTTACAGACATGGGTAGATTATGCAAATAAGGTTGGAGCGGTTATTATTTATGATGCAGCATACGAAGCTTATATTACACAGGATAATGTGCCACACAGCATTTATGAATGTGAAGGCGCAAGAACATGTGCAATTGAATTACATTCCTTTTCCAAGAATGCAGGATTTACAGGTCTTAGACTCGGTTATACTGTCATTCCAAAAGATTTAAAATGTAAGGAGGTTTCCCTGCATTCCCTTTGGGCAAGACGACACGGAACAAAATACAATGGCGCACCATACATTGTTCAGTGTGCCGGCGAAGCAGTCTATAGTGAGGAAGGGAAAAAACAACTTAAAGAACAGGTATCATATTATCAAAAAAATGCACAATATATATTTGACCACTTAAAGGAGTATGGTTATGAGGTTTATGGTGGTGTTAATGCACCATATATATGGTTAAGAACCCCTGATAACATGACTAGCTGGGAATTCTTTGATTTCTTACTTGAAGGAGCAAATGTAATAGGTACACCAGGTTCTGGATTTGGCAACTGTGGTGAACACTACTTCCGCTTGACTGCTTTTGGAAGCTATGAGAATACAGTTGAGGCAATGAACCGTATTAAAACTTTATAACTAGTGAAACTTGTTGAGAATTCAACTTATTTTTGCATGTCAACTAGATTAAACAACTCATTTTAGGTTTCCGTTTGGACAATAAG
>CAZQTM010000501.1:0-1023 GCA_964595855.1 uncultured Lachnospiraceae bacterium
TCAGTATATTCATAAAATCAGTTGTATTCTTAACAATATCACCATTAAATATTGCAGAACCGGCTACAATCACATCAGCGCCTGCCTCCAGTACTGTTTTCACATTATCAATATGAATCCCTCCATCAACTTCAAGATAAATCTGTCTTGCCGAATCCGTAATCATTTTCTTTGCATTCACGATTCGCTGCGTAGATTCGTTAATATATTCCTGCCCACCAAAACCTGGTTCAACTGACATAATAAGAATCAAATCTACAAGCTGAATAAAGGGTTTCAGAACATCTAATCTCGTAGATGGTTTTATTGAAATACCTGCCTTACAACCACATTTGTGTATAAATTCAAGTGTCTCTTCCACATTCTTACATGCCTCATAATGAATGGTAATAATATCTGCGCCAGCATCAGAAAATTCTTTGATATACCGTATTGGCTCAGAGATCATTAAGTGTACATCAAAATTCATCTGAGTGACTTTTCTGATTGACTGTATTACACACATTCCAAATGTGATAGAAGGTACAAATACCCCATCCATTACATCTATATGCAGGAACTTGGCCCCGCCTAATTCTGTTTGATTAATCTGATCACCAAGTCTAGAAAAATCTGCTGATAATATGGATGGTGACAAAATATTCATATCAGTCTGTACTCCTTTAATTTATAAGAAACGTGCCATTTTTCAGATTTAAATAATAAACTTCTTTCTGACAATATATGATAACACTAATTTCCCAGAACTGTAAACCCTATTGGGACCCTTCATTGAAAATACTTTAACTAATCATTTAATATACCCAATCTGCATAAAATGTAAAAAAAACTATAGGAAAAAAATGAAAAAAAGAAAATGGATTCTTACATCAGCAGGTGTAATAATTGCTGTGTCTGTTGCCATATTTTTTCATTACAAACAGAATAACCTTACATTTCGTTCCTTTACTGATATGGTTTTTCGAAACGAAGTAGCCGTTGATACACTAAGTCTTCATTTTACCATTGCTAACCCAGAAAAAT
>CAZQTM010000502.1:0-1021 GCA_964595855.1 uncultured Lachnospiraceae bacterium
AAATGCTTAAAAAAGGCATTTTTTAGGCAAAATTACTCGTTGCTTTTCTGAAAAATTATTATTATAATGGTATTTAAGCGTATGAGATAGTACTTGTACGCTATTATGGGGAAGGGTTTTATGTAATATGCAGACTGAGATAGATGCTTTTGTAACTTATTTACATAACGTAAAAAAGACTTCTACAAACACCGAGTTGTCCTATCAGAGAGATTTAAAAAAGTTACGTTTATTTCTTGAAGAACATGGTATTATGTCGGTTAATAAGGTTCTTCAAAGTAATTTGGAAGATTATATATCATTAATGAAAAAAGAGAGTTTTAAGCCGGCAACTATTTCTCGAAATATTGCTTCCATTAAGGCTTGGTTTCATTATATGGTTAAGGAACACATCATTAAGGATGATGTTTCTGACTCCTTAAAATCTCCCAAAATTGAGAAGAAAATACCTGAGATTATGACAATGGGTGAAGTGGACACGCTTCTATCACAGCCTTCTATGAATAATCCCAAGGAAATTCGAGACAAAGCTATGCTTGAACTGCTTTATGCAACTGGCATCAGAGTTACAGAACTAATATCTTTAACAGTTGAAGATTTAAATTTGCAGATGAATTATATTATTTGCAGAGATGAACACAAAGAAAGAATGATTCCATTTGGTTCAAAGGCTAGAAATGCATTAATTGATTACCTTGAACATTCACGTCCCATTATGGTAGCAACGGAATCTTCCGATGTATTATTTGTAAACTGTTCCGGACAAGCTATGAGTCGTCAGGGATTTTGGAAATTGATTAAATTCTATGCAAATAAAGCAGGCATCACGGCAGATATTACACCTCATACATTAAGACATTCATTTGCAGCTCATCTTGTAGAGAATGGGGCTGATTTAAGAAGCGTTCAGGAGATGCTTGGACATTCTGATATTTCTACTACACAGATTTATGCTAATTTAAATCATAATAGATTACGTGAAGTATATGCAAAAGCTCATCCGCGAGGATGAGCTTTTTGC
>CAZQTM010000503.1:0-1018 GCA_964595855.1 uncultured Lachnospiraceae bacterium
ATCAAAGGCCGCTTGCTATGACACTGATAGGTTTTATACTTGAATTAGCTGTTTTTGCATTACTGCTTAGCCATGTTTTTGCAAAGAGACTGAAGAAACAATGGATACTAATTCACAGGGGTGCAACCTTAGTCATCTTAATCTGCGTGTGTGTTCATATGTATCTTGGGTTTAGCAGTTTCACTTCTTACAAGAATCAAATTAGTGGTATTAAGATTTATGATGTAGATGCATCTGAAATAAAAGATGGGGATTACATTGGTTATTATGATGCCGGATACATACAGGCGAAGGTATCTGTTTGTGTTAAATCAGAAAAGATCACAAGTATTACTTTATTAGATCATAAAAATGAAAAAGGAAAAAGGGCTGAGGTAATAACAGACAGAATGGTGGATGCACAGTCTACCAATGTTGATACCGTAACTGGTGCAACGAATAGTAGTAAAGTAATAATCAAGGCAGTTGAAAATGCATTAGAAGGAGCAAAAAAAGATGAATAATACAGTAATTATATATTTCTCATGTCACCATATGAATACAGAGAAACTAGTTAATGGAATAAAGGATAAAGTGGAAGCAGATATTATTAAGTTACCAAGTGACAAGGCTATTGATTTGAGTATCTATGACAATGTTATTTTTGCCTCCGGTATTTATTTTGGGAAACCGACAGAAGAGATTCAACTTATCATTAATAGTTTGAATCCACAGGATATGAAGAATAAGAATGCATTCTATTTCCTGACAAGTGGAAGTAATAATAAAAAATATCTTAGGAATGCATTGAATCAATTAAAGTGCAAGGGTTTTTTAAGTGTGAAAGGATGCTCAATAAACGGATACGATACAAATGGAATTTTTAAATATATTGGTGGAATATCAAAAAATCATCCAACCGAAAAAGAGATAGAGCAATGCATTTCAATTTGCAGAAACATATAAAATTATGAATAGGATAAATGATTATGTTTAAAATAGGTGAATTTTCTCAAATAACGCAAATATCTATAAGGAT